>CBFGSX010000024.1:0-17695 GCA_965651535.1 uncultured Alphaproteobacteria bacterium
CCGGCCCGCCCGCCCAGCCGATCAGCGCCTGACGCAGGGTCGGGTCTTTCTGGATCGGATCAATGTGAGAATAAGAGGCCATGGCGGGATTCTCCTGTTCCCCACCCTGCCACAGGAATCATAATTTATGGTAAACTAGGCCGGAATTCCGGCTTTTTTCAACGCGGCTTGCTGGCGCTTGGTCAAAGCGTCGGCATCGAAATCCGCCGTCAGCTCGTGGAACAGGCGGTGCCAGTTCACCTCGGCTTGTAAATGAATGAACACCGACCCCAGACCCAACGCCGCGCGATCCATAAAGACAAACTCACGCGGCACGGAGACGCCGCCCTGTTCGCGCAAGGCGGCGTGGACTTTCATGGCGGTTTCGCGGCCATAGACCGTGCCCTTGCTCTGGCCGATGACGCGCGCGCGGTCGTCCATCACCGCCTGATACAAAAACCGCGCCCAGACATTGAGTGTCGCCAGCAATTCGTTGCTGAGGTTTTTGAACCCCCAGGCCTCATAGGCCTGAACGGCCAGCGCGTCGTCGTCGGTCATCAAAGCATGATAGAGATCGAGAATGCCTTTGACGAATTTCGCCGGGAAGACGCGGATGCAGCCGAAATCCAGAAGATTGATGCCGCGATCCGCACGCACCGTGTAATTTCCGGGATGCGGATCGCCGTGGATGACGCCGTATTTGTAAAGCGGCACATACCACGCACGGAACAGGTTGAGCGCGATTTCGTTGCGCGTCTCGAGCGGCGCGGATTTGAAATCCAGGATCGGCTTGCCGTCGAGCCATTCGGCGGTCAGCAGGCGCGGCCCGCAGAGTTCGGGCACGATTTGCGGCACATGGATATTTTTTTCGTCGGCCAGCATGGCGGCATACAACGCGCCGTGTTTGGCTTCGCGCCCGTAATCCAATTCCTCGCGCAGACGATCGGAAACTTCCGAAACGATATCCTTGGTGCGTACGGCCTTGTCGACGGATTCATATAAAGACAAGACCAGCTTGAGCTGTTTCAGATCGGCTTCGACCGCGCTTTCCATGTCGGGATATTGAATCTTGCAGGCGACGACGCGCCCCTGTTTCGTTACGGCTTTGTGCACCTGTCCCAATGACGCGGCGGCGGTCGCCACGCGCGGAAATTCGCGGAAATGTTTTTCCCAATCCGGCCCCAGCTCGGCGCTCATGCGGCGTTTGACAAACGGCCAGCCCATGGGCGGGGCGCTGGCCTGGAGCTGTTGCAGCTCGCGCGCATATTCCGGCGGCAGCGCATCGGGAATGGTAGACAAAAGCTGCGCGATCTTCATCAGCGGCCCGCGCAGACTGCCCAAAGCGTCTTTCAACGCTTTGGCGTTTCCCTCGCGATCCGCGCCGCCGAAAATTTTTCCGGTGGCCAGCCGCGCCGCAAAGCCGCCCATCTTGCCCGAGACGCGCGCATAGCGCCCCGCGCGTTTGACGGCGGAGTTGCTTTCGGTTTTCTTTTTGGGTTTCTCGTCGGCCATGCGCCTAAACTAGCACGAAAGGCCGCCGCTTCAATCAGACAGGTTCGGGAATACCGTGAGCCTGACGGACTTTTTGGGCGAACGGGATTTTCGACTGTTCGAGAATACGGGCCAGCGTCTCGTTGTCGAGCAAATCGTCCTTGGGATCGTGTTTTTTCACGATAAAGCCGGGGCCTTCGACCATCGCCGTGTTCTCGACGAATTCGCGGTAGAGTTTCTTGGCGATATAGGAACGCTTGCCGAAGCCTTTTGCCGTGCCGTCTTCCTGCGCGCGCTGGGCGCGGCGGATATAGCGATAGGCGTTCTTGCCGTAGACATCCTCGAATTTCGCCAGCAGCGTATCGTCCAGCGCATGGCTTCGCCCCTCGATGACGATGGACGTGCCGTCCAGACGCTTGTGCTGGCGCTCGGTGATATGCGTCAGGTTCTCGCGGAAAGCCGCCGTGACCGAAGGCTGTTCTACAGCCTCTTCCTGTCCCGGCGTGTCGGAGACATAGGGACCAAACAGACCGGACGCCGTAACAAATTTCACCGCAGGGGTCGGAAAATCGATTGCAGGCGTTTCCGTCGCGTCACGCGGCTCCGGTGCGTCACCATCGCCGTCACCGCCCGCAAGCGGCTCGGGATTCTTCGCGACATCGCCGGGTTTTTTCTGGCGCGTGTCGTGAAGAACAGCCTCGTAATCCGGCGTGTTTTTGTCCTCTTGAGGAGGCGGAGGTGTTCCCGTCTCGAACAGATCATGGATCGCCGCACGTGGATCGTTTGCGCGATTTAGATGCTTGTCGATATTCTCAAAAAACGGGTTGGCCGACGGCGCTTTTTCCTGGGGCGGCGGCAATGTTTCGAGAAGTTCGGTCATCCCATCCTCGATCATGTTCTCGAATCGCTTAAGATCACGACGCTGCCCGCGATTGCTTTTCTTTTTATAACGCTGGCCCGTCAATGTATTCTCGTCGACCGCTTTTGCAATTTCGTCGAAACGCTCTCCCGTCGGATCGGCAAAAAGCGCGCGCCGGAGATCCGGATCAAAAACTCTCTTCTTCTTGTCCAATTCGACAATACGGCCACCGGCTCGCACAACATCGGAAGCATTGTATTGCCGATTGAGCCACGTCGAATTTTTTGCGAATTCAATATGGGCGTGCGGTCCCGTCGATGAACGCCCGCCATAATAGCCCATCGGCGCGACCACGGCGATCTCCTCGCCGACCTTGACGGAATCGCCGGGCTGCAAGCCCTGTCGCGGCTTGACATGCACATAGCGCACCTCGAGCTCGCGTCCGGTCTTCGGATCACGCGTGGAAATCTCGATGGTTCCGCCGCCACCGCCCGAAACGTAGTGACGGTCCACGATTCCGTCGACCACCGACACAAGAGGGGTGCCCGCCACGGCTTTCAGGTCGACGCCTTTATGGTCGGTGGAGCCGACGCCGTTAGTGGCCGAAGCCGGGCGATAGCCGAACTCGCTGTTGATGGTAACTTCGTCCCATCCCAAACCTTTGATAGGCGAAATATTTTGGTTGTTCAGGCGAAAATCGAACAGCGTATCGGCTTTCAAATTCTGGAGGGCTTGCACATAGGCAATATGGCGCAGATTCAGGTAATGTTTCGGATGGTCCTTCCGAACATCCTCCAACGCCTTGCGCGGCTTGGAATCATTCAGGCCCAGCTTTTCGGCTTTTTCACGGGTCGGGCCGATATCATCATCCTGCAACGCCCCGAAACCCGCAAGCGTCGTAAAACTCATCAGCCCTGCCAAAAACCCGCGACGAAACGCGGCCCCCGCCAGAGCGAGACCCTTTTGACCGATATGCTGAAACGGGCGGGTGAAGTGGATCATCCGGTTTCCTGAAAAACAATCATCTCTTCGTTAAAGGCAAAGCGCGCCGCGATTCGCCCTTGCCCCGATAAGTTAACGTAACTAGGCCAAAAAGTCAAGGAAATCTTAAGTAATTTTCCCCTGCGACGCACGGGTCTCAATCATGCTTTTTTGCCTCGATTTGGACACAGCGCAAAAATTTTCTTGCATTATTGAGCAATTTTATGATACCCCGTCGACTTATGAACAAGCCCGCCCTCACCGCCGCGGCAAGACCCGCGATGAATTCACGACGACCGCGCTAGGGTCGGCCTGTCGGCTGACCCGCGGTCGGAGGCTTGTTGGGCTGCGTTTGTAGCCACCTCCTGACAAAAAAAACCAAAATTTTTGTCCCATTTTGCTCCTGTCAGGGAAGGCGCATGCACCAGACGGCTTTATTAAATTATACCCAGAAGATGCCCGGTTTTTCTTTTGGGCTGGCAGATGCCGAACGCCACGTCTTCAAGACGGGGAGCTATCCGAACGGGCAGGGCTATACCATTGTCCAGCTGATCGAGGGCGACCAATATGCCGCCGAGGCTCTATCCAAGGCCATCGCCGCCGAATATCCCAACAGCCTGAAAGACCGCACCCACGAGGATTACGCGCGGCTGATCAATTACAACAACCGCTTCAATGGCAAGGGCGGGATGCTGCTGGGTGTCGTGCAGCAGCCGGACAATCTTCTGGTTGCGTTTGCAGGGATCGAGATGATGAACGACGAATCCGATCCCGGTTCGGGCCCCGAAGTTTTCTATAAGGGCCAGAAAAACAATGCGATCCAGATGCACTTCAAGACCAACGGCGTCCTCAAGGCATGGAGCCGTCACGGGCATGGCGACGAACTTTATGAAGCGCGCATGGGCATCGTGTCCCAGCTCGACCGCGATTTCGTCGTGATGAAGACCAACAATCCGAAACTGATCGACAAGAATGTCGCGCGCGGTTGGATCAATATCAGTCAGGATCACGGGGCTTTTCCGGAGCTTAGCCTGGTCTATACCCGCACGCCCACACCCGACGACAAGAAAATCGACGTGCTGGTGATGCCAATCCAGAAAGCGCAGGAATGGTTCGCCGAAAACAGCACTGGCATGACCTTGCCGAAATTGTCTATTATCGGTCATGCGTCGTCTGCTGCGCCCGTTTCCCGATACGGTCTCCACTAAACCCCTGTTGAACTGGCTGTTGCCGCCGCGCTGCCCGGTCACCGGACAGCTCGTCACGGAAAACGGCACGGTCGATCCCGCGTTTTGGAAACAGCTGGCCTTTATCCAGAAACCTTTTTGCGCCTGTTGCGGCGACCCGTTCCCGGTCGAAACCGGCGGCGATCTGCTGTGCACGCCGTGCATGACCGAGCGGCCCGAATTTTCGCTGGCGCGCGCCGCCTTGCGCTATGACGACGTTTCCGCGCCGATGATTCTGAAATTGAAATACGCGGATGCGACGATCCTGGCGCCGATTTTCGCCGTCTGGTTGCACAGCGCGGGAGCCGACATCCTGCGCGGCGCGGATTATCTGATCCCCGTGCCGCTGCACCGCACGCGGCTTTTGCGCCGCCGTTACAATCAGGCGGCCTTGATCGCCGACGCGCTGGCCAAGCGTTCCGCCGTGCCGCATCTGCCGGATATCCTGACGCGGGCACGCGCCACCGAGACCCAAGGCACGAAAACGCGCGACGAGCGCCGCCGCAACGTCAAGGGCGCGTTCAAAGTCCCAGAGAAAAAGAAAAAATGGATCAAGGGCGCAACCCTTGTGCTGGTCGACGACGTGTTCACCAGCGGCGCGACAGTCTCCGCCTGCGCGCAAGCCCTTTTGAAAGCGGGCGCCAAAGAAGTGCGTGTGCTGTGCGTCGCCCGCGTGACCCGCGCGATCTAGGCCGCCAGGCGCTGGGCGATTTTCTCAAAAGATTCAACTTTGGCCGAGGGGCCGACCGTCGCAAAGGTCGGCTTGCCTGCAAAAATACGGCGCGCGATGGCGTCCAGCGCATGGTCGTCCACTGCGTCGATTTTCGCCAGCGTTTCTTCCAAAGGAATCACGCGGCCGTATTTGATGATGTTCTGCGCCAGTTTCTCGGCGCGGCGGAAGGTCGATTCCAGCGCCATGACGTTCTGTGCACGGAATTGCGCCTTGGCGCGGGTAATCTCCTCGGTGGTAAAGCTTCCTGCCGCCAGAATAAGGCTGTCGCACAAAACCGGCATCAATTCCGCGACCAGATCCGGCCCCGTTCCGCAATGCACGCCGAACAACCCGCTATCGGCATAGGCGTCGACGAAGCTGCCGATGGAATAGACCAGGCCGCGCTTCTCGCGGATTTCCTGAAACAGGCGGGACGACATGCCGTCGCCCAAAATCACCGCCAGCACCGAAGCCGTATAAAAATCGTCGTGGTAATAATCCGCGCCCTCGAAAGCCAGCACCAGATTGGTTTGCTCCAGATCTTTTTCCTGACGGTGGTCGCCGCCCGCATAGACGGCTTTTTCTACGTCTTCGATGGGCTTTTGTTTCAAATCGCCGAAGATTTTCTGCGCCTGATCGACAAGGCGGTCATGCTCGACCGCGCCCGCCGCCGTCAGCACCATGGCGTTGGGCGCATAATGGTTGTGCAGGAAATCCGTCAATGTTGCGCGCGGCATCGACGCGATTCCCTCGCGCGTGCCCAAAATCGACCAGCCCAGCGGGTGATCGCCATAGGCCGTGCGCTGCGCGTTCATGCCGACCAGCGAAGACGGGTCGTCGTCATACATGCCGATTTCCTGCAGGATGACGCCGCGCTCTTTTTCCATTTCCACTGCGGGAAAAGTGGCGTTGAGCAGAATGTCGCTGACGATGTCGACGCCCAAAGCCATATCCTCTTGCATCACGCGCGCGTAATAGGCGGTGACCTCGTTGCTGGTATAGGCGTTGAGATAACCGCCGACATTTTCAATCTGGCGCGCAATGTCCAACGCGCTGCGCTTTTTCGTGCCCTTGAACACCATATGTTCAAGGAAATGCGCGACGCCGTTGCTTTCCCTGGTCTCGTAGCGTGACCCGGCCTTATTCCACAGGCCGACCGTGACCGTCTTGACGTCAACGATCGTGTCGGTGGCGACGGTCAGGCCGTTGGCGAGGGTGGTGATCTTGATATTGTCGGGCATATTATTTTACCAGTGAAAAGACGGTCTTTAAGGATAACCCGCGCTTGGCCCGCGTCAACTCGAAAAGCCCGAGGCGCGTAAAGCCGTAAAGGTCAATCTGCCGGGGATCGGCGGCGGATAATTCCGTCAGAAACGCATGAAACGCCGTTTTTTCCTCGGATTTCCGCAAGCGCAGGAAGTCGATTAAAATCTGGCCCTGAAGATTGCGTAACTTCATCTGGCGGAAAATTTCTGTGGCGGCAATGCGGTTAGCCGCAAGCGGAGACAGATCGGGCGAAGCGGCGTTGACGTCGATCACGGTCGCAGCCTCGGCCTCGTCGATGACGATCTCGACGCCCTGTCCGCACGCGACGCGGCGCTCGAGCAGTTGGACGATTTGCGCGTCAAAAGATTCGAGATTTTTGTCCGAGGGCGCGGCTTGTGAATATTCTTGTGTAACCCCGCGCAACGTCGCGGGGTTACGTTCAACCAAAGTCGCGCGCGCGTGTTTTTCCGGTGTCGCCGGGCGCTCGATCGTCACGGTGACGCTTTCGCCGTCTTTCCATTTCGTTTTCGATGGGAAAAGAATTTCGTCCTTGCCGTACCTTAGGAAATAGGCCTTTTGCGCCGGAGCATAGCGCAGAACCGTCGCGGTCACGACATCGCCCGTCCATAGACGCGCATCGTCGGGACGCGCCTCAAGTGCGATTAACTTGCCGTCATCGAGAATCGCCGCAAGGGCAATGCCGTCCATGATGTCTGTCCGGAGTTCCATGGTCTCCACTATAACCGTAACCCTTGCGCAAGCGAGGGTCTATTTACGTTTTCTTGCCTTCCTATGGATGCCCGCTTTCGCAGGCATTACGGACTGGGTGAATAACCCAATCCGCGCAGCAAAGAAGCCGTCTCGTAAAGCGGCAGACCGATAATGCCCGAGAACGAACCTTCGGCGCTCAGGATATATTGCGCGAAATTCTTTTGGAACATATACGCGCCGGCGCAATCCTGCCATTCGCCTGTGGCGATGAAATCGTCGAGCTCCTTTTTCGACAGGCGTTTGACCTTGACACGGCTGGTCGTCGTGCGGTGTGCTACCTTGCCATTTGGCGCGCGCACCACCACGGCCGTAATAATTTTATGTGCGCGGCCCGAAAGCAGGGACAGCATCTCCCGCGCCTCTTTTTCGTTTTCGGCCTTGCCCAGAATGCGGCGGCCCAGCGCGACGGTGGTGTCGCCGGTCACGACAAAAGCGTCGGGAAATTTCCCGGCGATGACGGCATTCTTTTCGCGGGCCACGCGCAGCACATAGGGCGCGGGCAATTCGCGGGGCTTGGGCGTTTCGTCGATATCGGCGGCGTGGATGACATCCGGCACGAGGCCGATCTGTTGCAACAGATCGCGGCGGCGCGGGCTTTGCGAGCCAAGGACGAGCGTGTGTTTCCCTTTGTTTGTCATGTCGAGCGGCGGCGAGAAATCTTTTTGCAATACGGCAGGAGATCCCTCACAAATGTTTGGGATGACAGATAAGCTATCGCGTCTCTTTATAACGGAAAGTGATCCGGCCCTTGGAGAGATCATAGGGGGTCATCTCGACGCGCACCTTGTCGCCCTCGAGGACGCGGATGCGGTTCTTTTTCATTTTGCCCGCGCTATAGGCGAGCACGACATGGCCGTTTTCCAGCTGGACGCGGAAATTCGTGTCCGGAAGCGCTTCCAGGACGATGCCGTCGAATTCAATCAGGTCTTCTTTTGCCATGGGCTTTCTTAACAGTTGCGATGGGCTTTTTTAAGCTGTTAAATGACCTTTGGCAAGATATTTGGACAGAAATATATTGACATAATTTTATATTGAGGTATTTTTCTTCCACCCGACCCCAAGATTCGCATTCCTGCAAACAGGAGAGAACCGATGACCGATAAAGACTTCATCGTCCGCATCCCCAAATGGGATTCCGCAGAAAAGATCGTCTCGCGCGACATACGTTTTGCGGGCCCTCAAAATCTGGCGCGCATCCTTGGCGTGCTGGACAATCCCGAAATTACACAGCCCTGGGAAGACGAAACCGAAAAAATCCGGCAGGAAGCAGAGGACTTGCGGCAAGCCGGCCTGACCGCTTCCTGCTGGGCGGTAAGTGCCGGGATCGCCACGGCGGCAAGCAACATAAAGACCGCAAAAAGCCTCAAGACCCTGCAACAGAACGATCAAGTAAATCGCCATGATATCATCGACGCCGGTCTTTACAGCGGGCTGACTCTGGCGTTGGGCTGCGCGACGATCTTGGGCATACGCCGGACATCCCAATTCCTTTCGCGTTTTCGCCATACCAAAGAAACGCTGACGCAAAAATCGACCGTCGACCAACAGAAGCGCAAAGCACTCCGGTCCGAAATCGTCGGGCGGTTAAACACTATAGAAGCTCTGAACCTGACCTGAACGGATACGCTATGACGCCGACACCGATCCTGATCTACAAGGAAATTGCCGAGCTTTCATCGACGGAGCGCGACGCCTTTCTCGAACAAATCCGACTCGCGGGCGATGTGCAGAGTGTTGCCGGACATGAGCGCTATGGCGGGCGGGATTTCTTCCCGTCCCCGGTTTATATTCACCAGGAAACGGATTTGGATATTCTTGATCGGATCGACGCTGCTCTGGAAGAGCCCGCCACCCTTTTGCCGCCTCAGGGCATTGATCGCGCCATCGCATTCCACGAAAAAAATGTGGCATACTGCGAACATCGGCAGAAAAGTGCCCAGACCGGCGCCATCGGCAGCTTTGCGATCGGCGCCGTCACAGGTCTCGTTACCGCCATAGCGGACGCGCAAGCCGCCCCTCCGACCGACCATACGCTTCCTTTCCATTTGGCCTGCGCCTTTATCACGGTCGGGATGGCCCTTTGCGGTATTTCTAAAAACTTGGTGCGCGACGTCCTAAAATTCCAAAAAGCCCTGGAAGATACCAAGAAGGAAAAACAACACCTTCTTAAAGAGTGGCACGAAAATCTGGTAGATCGCTGCGAGGCGCTCGATTACTGGCCCGAACACAATGTGCCGAAATTCGACCAGGGTCCAAACTCAATTTAACCGCCCTTTATACGCGAAGCGAAAAAGCCGTTCCGCCATGAAGTGGCTAAATTGAGTTTGGACCCTAGGCTTTACTCGGCGGCCATTTTTCCGTCGCCGGGGATGCGCTCAATCTCCGCGCCGACATGGCGCAGCTTTTCCTCGAGCCGCTCATAGCCGCGATCCAGATGATAGATGCGGCTGACCTCGGTCGTGCCGTTGGCGGCCAGCCCCGCCAGCACCAGCGCGATCGACGCGCGCAGATCGGTGGCCATGACTTTGGCGCCCTTGAATTTCGCGATGCCGCGCACCAGCGCCGAATTTCCTTGCACCACGATATTCGCGCCCATGCGCGCCAGCTCCGGCACGTGCATGAAGCGGTTCTCGAAAATCGTCTCGGTGATCATGCCCGCGCCATCGGCCAGACACATCAGCACCATCAGCGGCGATTGCAAATCGGTCGCAAGACCGGGGAAGGGCTCGGTCATCGCGTCGACGGGTCGGATCGTGTCGGCGTCGTGCCAGACGCGCACCCCGTCTTCTTTTTGTTCGATATGGACGCCCGCCTCCTCAAGCTTTTTGGCAAAGGCGCGCAGATGGTCGAGCTTGGCGTTTTTCAAAAACAGATCGCCGCGCGTGACGGCGGCGGCGACCATGAACGTGCCGGTTTCGATACGGTCGGAAACCGTCCGGTGCGTCGTGCCGTGCAATTTCTCGACGCCCTGCACGGTGATCGTGTCGGTGCCGAGGCCCGAGATTTTTGCGCCCATTTTATTGAGCAGCTCGCCAAGATCTTTGATTTCCGGCTCGCGCGCGGCATTGGAAATAACCGTTTCGCCTTTGGCCAAGGTCGCCGCCAGCATGGCGCATTCCGTGCCGCCGACGGTGACAAAGGGAAACACAATGGCGTTGCCCGTCAGGCCGTTTTCCGCCCGGGCGATGATATAGCCGTCCTCGATCGTGATCGTCGCGCCCAATTGCTCCAGCGCCATGATATGCAGATCGACCGGACGCGTGCCGATGGCGCAGCCGCCCGGCAAGGATACTTCGGCATAGCGGTTGCGCGCCACCAGCGGCCCCAACGTCGTGATCGAGGCGCGCATTTTTTTGACCAACTCGTAATCGGCGCGCGGGTTCGCGATCTTCGGCGTGTGCAGCGTCATGACCTGGCCGTAGCCGCCCTGCGCCGCCGCCGCGTCGCCATCGAGCGAGACCGACGTGCCCAGCTCGCCCAGCAATTGCGCCAAAGTGCGCACATCGTCCAAATCGGGGACGTTGCTCAAGGTGACGGGTTCGTCCGTCAGCAAACTGGCGCACATATGTTTCAAAACGGCGTTTTTCGCGCCCGAAATGGGGATCGTGCCCTTGAGGGTCTTGCCGCCCTGAATGCGGAGCTTGTCCATACGCCATCCTTGAAAAAATACAGACCGTATCCGCCAATTTACGCGCTTGGCCGTCAAAGTCGAGGCAGTTTTGGCCTTGCCGCCCAAACCCTGTGCCAAATAATTGTTTTTATTTTATTTTTATCCGGGATGGGCGGCCGCTGGATTCGGCCTCCGAAGAAGCCTAGGCTGCGCTTTGAATTTCCGAGTCGCCCGATGGCAGAATATTGGATCATGACCCCTTCTTCCTCATTCCCCGCAACACTTGCCCGCAATCTTCTTGTCGCCCTCTCCGTCAGCTTCGTCGCGCTGTCTTTGGGCGCGGCTTTCGGCATTTTGTCGGGACGCGGCGCGTTTTTCGGAATGATCTCGGCGGGCATCATCGCCTTTGTCGCCGCCGCGCTTGGCGGGACGCGCGTGCAATGCAGCGGCCCCGTCGCGCCGACCGCCGCGGTGATGGCCGGGATTGTCGCAGCAGGCACGGCGGCCTATGCGAAAAATCCGGCAGCCTTGGGCGGGATGACGCCGGAGCATTATTTCAATCTGATTTGCATTTTGTGCGGCGTCATCCTGTTGCTGATGGCGCTGTTTCGCACGGGGAAATTCATTGCCTATGTGCCCGAGGAAGTGATCTCGGGATTTATGACGGGCATCGCGCTGATTATCTGGATCGGACAGGCGCAGGTTCTGTGGGGTTTGGGCAAGCCCGCTTTCGGGGGCGATATGGCCGTCAACACGGCGGTGGCATTCGGCACGCTGGCGCTGACATTCTTGGCCGCAACGATTTTGGAAAAAATCTACAAGCCTTTGGCAAAAATCATCCCCGGCACGTTGCTGGCGTTGGTTCTGATGGTCGGCGTTGCCGTTTTGCTGAAACTCGATATCGAAACGGTCAAGCTGGGCGCGTCGGTCAATTCCATTGGCGATATCGCCGCGCTGGCGCAGGCGCAATTCCCGCGCAACGTGTCATGGGAGGCCGTCAAGATGGGTTTGCCTTCGGGCTTTGAATTCGCGCTGATTTCGTATCTGGACAGCCTGATGGTTGCGCTCATCATCGATCGCATGACGGGCGAAAAGTCGAAACTCAACAAGGAATTGATGGCACAAGGCGCGGCCAACGCCGCCGCCGGATTTTTCGGCGGTATTCCCGGCACCCAGGCCAGCATCCGTTCCGTGATGATGATCAAGGAAGGCGCGACGATGCGCCTGGCCGGGATGATGGTCGGCGTGTTTGTGTTCGTTGAAATTCTGATGTTTCAAGCGTTCGTGGAAGCCATCCCCAAAGCCGTTTTCGCGGGCATTTTGTTGAAAGTGGGCTGGAATGTCTGCGACAAGGAGCCGATCTGGGCCTTTATCCGCCGCGCCAAGGATGCCCCGCCACGTCTGGAGTTTTTTATCCTGATCGGCACGGCTTTGGTGACGGTGTGGAATTTGACCGTCGCGGTGATTTTCTTCACATTGTTCTATTATACGGTCAAATACTGGCAGGGGCGACGTGCAACGCCGCACGCCCCGCATGCCGAGCAGGAGCGCTATATTGAAGAGGTTCTTCACGAAAAACCGTAATACGGCGCTTTTCCTTGCGCTTGTGCTTTACGGCCTGTTCAGTTCGCCGACGCCGGATGAGATTTCCGTTTTTGAATATGCCATTGGCGGACTTCTTCTGACGGCGATCGGCGCGCCGGCCTTGTTCGGCATTTTCACGGGGCGATACCTTTTCCTTTCTGCAAAATCGTCATTCCCGCGAAAGCGGGAATCCAGTCCATTCTCTGGTTCCGTGTCGCTGGATCCCCGTTTCCACGGGGATGACGGTTTAAGATGGATGGCGTGGGGTTTTGCCGTTCTCTTCTTTATCCCGCTTGCTGTGGGTGTTCTGGCGCAACATCCGGTCGAAGATATTTTACGTGACATTATTCCGCTGGGCTATTTCTTTTTGCCGCTTTTTCTTGCGCCGCTGGCCGCGGAAAATCCGCAGGAAACCCGATGCGCCTTGTTGTGGGGGCTTGTCGCCATCGGCGTGTTTTACGCGTTGCGCTTTTGGCCCGCGTCGAATTTGACGCTTGCGCGGATCGGCCTCGACCGCGGCGACGACGAGACGCTGTATCTGTCTTCCTCGCCCGCCATCGCCTTTGCGGGGCTTACCCTGTTTTTTGCCGCGACATCGCGCGAGGAAACGCCGCTTTGGCAACGCGTCGCGTTTTTGTTTTTTTCCGCCGCATGTTTGATGACGCTGGTTGCCATTCTCCAGCGCGGGGCGATTTTGCTTGTCCTTTTGGTGCTGTGGTTTTATGCGCTGGGACGCGCGCGGCAATCGCCGGGATTTCTTCTTGTGCTGGTGGCGGCGTGCGGCGCGGCGTTGTTTTTCATGGGCGACGGCATTGGCGGCGCGCTGGAAACCGTCTGGCGCAAGACATTGCTGGTCGGCGACAATGCGCGCTTCGCCGAGCTGGCCTCGGTGCGCGAGGCGCTTGACCGCAATCCCGCGCAATGGCTGAGCGGCGCGGGCTGGGGGGCGAAGATTTTCACCGCCGCCTCGGGCCATGCCGAGGTGCGCTATACGCATATGCTGATCGGCTATGTCCTGCTCAAGGGCGGCATGATCGGATTGACGGCGTTATTCGCCTATCTGGCATTTCTGGCGCGGCGCTATGCACAACTCTGGCGCGACGAGCCGCTTGTCGCGGCAGCCCTTTTCCCGACGCTGTTTTTGGGGTTGACGCTTTATCCCAGCTTTAAGATGCTGTGTTTTGGTGCTATGCTGGCGCTGATTGCCACGCCTCTACAGGAACAGAATGACCTCCAAAGGCCGTATCCTTTTTATCAACCGCGTTTTTCCGCCCGATAGCGGCGCGAGCGGCTTGCGGCTTTTGGAATTATGCCAAGGCCTAGCCGAACAGGGCTGGGAGATCACCCTCCTGACCAATCGCGGGCGCGGCGGTGCGCCCGCCTCGTTGCATCCGCGGATCACCATACGCCGGATGCGCCTTGGGCGGCGCGAAGGAAAACCGCGCTTTTGGGAGTATCCGTTCTGGCTGGCCGGATTTTTAATGCGCGTTTTGAATTTGCCAAAGCCCGACATCGTCATCACACTGACCGATCCACCCTTGCTGGCAGTCGTTTCGGCCCTGATGAAAAAAATTCGAAAAGTTCGGGCTGTGCATTGGGTGCATGATCTCTATCCCGATCTTTTCCCTCTGATGGGGGTGCGCCTTTTTCTTCTCCAGCCCTTGCTGGAAAAAATTTCAAAAACCTCTCTGAACGCACATGACGCGGTCATCGCCTTGGGCGACGATATGGCCGAAGTCCTCAAGAAAAATGGTGTGCGCGAAAACAAAATTGCGGTCATTCCCAACTGGCCCGACGTATCGGCGACGTTGATCGACAAGCGCAAGCCTTCGCGCCACGACAGCCATAACCCTTATATACTCGAAGATTGCTTTACCGTTCTCTATTCCGGGAATTTCGGGCTGGTGCATGATTTCAACACGCTGATCGAGGCGATGAAAATCGTGCAGGCCACGCCGCATCCGATCCGCTTCATTCTGGCGGGGGACGGGCGCAAATTCACCACCGTGCGCGATACCGTCGAAAACATGGCCCTGACCAATGCGCACTTCATCCGTGAACAGCCCAAGGATAAATTCATGGATATGCTGGTGGCGGGAGATTTACACGTAGCCAGCATGGTGCCGGAATCCGCAGGATTGATGGCCCCAAGCAAAATCAACTCGGCCTTGGGGGTTGGTCGCCCGTGTATCCTGATCGGATCGACAAAAACTGCACAAGCAAAGCTGATCTCGGAATACGATGTCGGCGCGGTGATCGACCCGGATGATCCGCATGCGCGCTTCCAGCTGGCCGATGCCATCGTCGCCTATGCGACCGATCCCGCGCGCTATGCCGCCGCCCAGAGCAACGCGCTGCGCGCCGCCGACAGCATCTCCTTTGACAAGGCGTTGCCGCGTTTTGACGCGCTGTTGTCGCATATCAACGGAACCCCCTGATGTTTGCTCCCGCCTATGACGCCTTCTTTGCCAGCTGGCGCGCGCGGCCGCTTGTTCTCCCTGTCTGCCTTGGGGCTGCGTTTCTTCTGACCGTTTTGCTTCTGCACATGGTGACGCCGCGCTATACCGTCACCGCCATTGTCGGCCCGACGGCACGCGAAGGCGCGGCCGCGCGGGGCGCCGCACGCCTGCCGGTGGCCGCGCTGCCCGACGAAGCCGGGCGGCTCAACCTGATCGAGCGCAGCGACGACGAGACCCTGTCGGATTTTGCGCGCTTCATGCAGCTTTTGACCACGCCCGAGATCGCGCAGAAACTGCTCGACGATCCGGCGCTGGACATTCGCGCGCATCTGGCCGTCGGCACGGGCTGGCGCGGCGGGCTGGACAGGCTGGCGCGCTTTCTGGCCGGGCAACGCACCACGCAGAGCCTTGACGCGGCGGAGCTGGCCAAAATTCTGCGCCGCCGCCTTGCCGTCAACGCCATCGGGCGCAGCGCCATGCGCGAGATCGCGCTGCGCGATACCGACCGCGACTTCGCCATCCGTCTTGTCGACGCGCTGATTGCGGCGGCCGACGATCATCTCAAGGAACAGGCCATGCGGCGCACCGCGTCCGAGATCGTCTATCTGCGTCGCGCGCTCGAGCGCGTGACATTGGCTGAACACCGCAAGACGCTGGCCGCGCTGCTGGCTCTACAGGAACAGACCCAAATGATGCTGGCGGTCGACCTGCCCTTTGCCGCCGATGCGATTCAGGCCGCGCAAGCCCCGCAGGCGCCGGACTGGCCCCCGGCTTCGTTGTGTTTCGCGGGCGCGCTGTTTCTCGGGCTGCTGGCCGCCTGTTCTTTTCATTACCTGCGCGCGGTGCAAGCATGATTCCCGTTTCCGTCCTGATCGTCACGAAGAACGCCGCCGAGGGTCTGGCGGCCACGCTGGAATCGCTCGAGGATTTTTCCGAGATTCTCGTCATCGACTCCCACAGCACGGACGGCACGCGGCTGATTGCCGCCGCACATAAAGTTCCCGTTATTCCCTATCAATGGAACGGGCAATATCCGAAAAAGCGCCAATGGTGCCTCGAGAATGTCGCGGTCGAGAATGAGTGGATATTGTTTCTCGACGCCGACGAGATCGTCACCGACGCGCTGCGGCGCGAGATCGCCGACACCCTTTCCGACACGAAACACGCCGCGTTTTTCCTGCGCGGCCAGCCCGTGTTTTGCGGCAAACCCCTGAAATACGGGCGCTGGAACAACAAGATCGTCCTATTCCGCAAGGGCGCGCTGCGCTATCCCGAGCTGCCCGACACGCATACGCCCATGGGCGAGATCGAGGGTCATGTGCAGCCCTTTGTCACCGGCACGGTCGGCCAGTTGAAAAACGCGCTGTTGCACGATGCGGCGGATGATCTCGATGCGTGGATCGACCGCCACCAACGTTATGCCGCGTGGCAAGCCGAGATCGACGCCGCCAACACGAATCTGTCCGCCTCCGAGCGCGGCGCGCGGCGCATCGCCAAGCGGTTTTTCGCCGCCCTGCCCCTGAGGCCGGTATGGGTGTTTATGGACTCTTACGTTTGGAAAAAAGGGGCTTTGGACGGAAGCCCGGGTTTTCATTACGCCACTGCGCGAGCGTTTTTCTACTGGATGGCTTCTGCCAAAAAGACCGCAAACGCCAATAAGCGCCGGGAAACCGGGACTTGAATCCCGTCGCCGCGGCGTTGAGGCCAAAAAGGACGGCATTCCCCAAAACCGAAACAACGCCCAGCTCTTTGCGGATAAGATAATTCTCGCGCCGCCCCTGCGCGGCGCGTTTCTGGCTGATGCCGCCCGTCTGGAAATCGCACAGAATACGGTTCATAGGGTGAAAACGCTCGGCTTCGCCAAGAAAACGCAAAGTGAAATCGTAATCCCCGGCAATGGCATAGCGCGTATCGAAACGCAATTCACCGACAGTCTTGCGGCGGTAAAGCATGGCCTGGTGATGGGTGATCATGCCGCGCGCCAAGCGGCCAAAATCCTGCGCGGGCTTGATATGCCCGTCCTCGCGCGCGTCGCCGTAAAGCAGATCGGGATACAGCCCGTCGCGAATTCCCTGCCGCACGTCGCGCAGCACGTTCATGTCGCACAGACAATCGCCGCCATTGAGAAACCAGACGTAATCGCCTTGCGCGCGCGCCAGCCCCTTGTTCATCGCGTCGTAAATGCCGCCATCGGCTTCGGAGACGAAAACCGGATTCAGATCGGCGAATTGCGCCATAACCTCCGGCGTGTTGTCCGTCGAAGCGCCGTCGATCACGATCCATTCATATTCCGGCGCGTTCTGTTGGATTTGCAGCGAGCGCCCGGTCATTTTCAGCCCGGCGGCGTTGTTGCGCGTGACCGTGATAACGGAAAGAAGCATGCTCTAAAATAACCCGTAATGCTTGCGAAAGCGAGGGTTCTTTTTTTTGAACAACAGAGCCAAACAGAGACAGACAGAGTTTGTCTATCTTTCCTGCCGCGTAGCGGCCTGAAAATACAGACCTAATGTTTATTACGGTATTTGAGTGCGCTTCGCGCATTTTCCGTTATTACAGAATACTCTGTCTGTCTCTGTTTGGCTCTGTTGTTCACCCTTCTAGACTCCGGCTCTCACCGGAATAATCGATAGAGAAATTTTATCAGTCCCGAATCTCGGCAATCGCAACCGAGCCGACGACAAGCTGCGAAAGAATGCCGCTGATCGCCGATGTCACCTGCAGGAAGCTGATCGGATCGGGATCGCGCGGCACGACGAT
>CBFGSX010000025.1:0-17273 GCA_965651535.1 uncultured Alphaproteobacteria bacterium
CAGCGTGGTTTTGTCCCGCTCCAGCTCTGCGTCGCGTTGCGGCTCGTATTTTTCCGGGTCCATCTCGCACAGAACTTCCAGAATATCGTATTTCATTGCGAGTGCCTCGGCCAGATATTCCGGCGCCAGGCGTTTTTCGAGCACATGACGGTCGGCTGCCTTGATGGTGTCCTTTAACAGGCTAACCGACTCATCCTGATTATTTTCACCAGGATCGCGGGAAAAAATACCCATAACCGGGGGGCAAACAGCCAGCTTCCGGGCATAGGCGGTCGTTGTCGGGACGGCCACCGGATGATCGTCCAGCAGATCGGCCGTAATATATTGGAGTGTCATATCGGCCGCCGCAAAATAATCCGCCGCGACATGGGGGCCGATATACGTCGCCGTCAGCCGATCCGTGTGCGCCTTGTAAAAACCGGGCCTTCCCGTCAGAAGAAAATCCTTTGCCTCGACTCCTTGCAGAACAATTCCCAGCACATCGGCCGCCGTGTCGGAAATATCCGGAGCATCATCAAGCAAATCAGCCATCCGGGGATTTATCTCATTACTCTTGCGGATGTCGCTTTCTTCAAGAGAGTTTGTTTCCCCGATTGCGTCTGCAACCGCGTCGCAGAGAGCATCCGCCGCCTTGAGCATCTCCTGCACGGCGTCGCATTTCTCGCGATTGGATTGGGCGGCGCTGAAACGGACCACCGTCTCGCG
This sequence comes from uncultured Alphaproteobacteria bacterium, assembly GCA_965651535.1. Classification (GTDB taxonomy): domain Bacteria; phylum Pseudomonadota; class Alphaproteobacteria; order Micavibrionales; family SZUA-601; genus JAQGJA01. The sequence continues at coordinate 706 of CBFGSX010000025.1, forward strand.
CAGACGGGCGGTCTCCGGGTCCATTGCGTTATCTTTCGTCATCGCGATTCTCCCTTGGTTTTCAAGCCGTAGAGGCCTTACTTTCGCATAATTATACATAAGATAATATTAACCCTCAACGGCTTTTCAACAGGATAAGAGGAAACCCGCTGGAATCCTTGACGTTTCCGGCCTTCCGTCTTATAACGTCTTGGCACTCGCCATTTGGGAGTGCTAATTTATTAACCACTTGCAATTAAAGGAAAAAGGAGTTCGCTATGAGCTTTCGTCCCTTGCATGACCGCGTCCTCGTGAGTCGTCTTGAGAGCCAGGAGACCACGAAGGGTGGCATCATCATCCCCGACACCGCCAAGGAAAAGCCCGTCGAGGGCAAAGTCGTGGCCGTCGGCACCGGTTATCATTCCGAAGACGGCAAGGTCCGCCCGCTGGCCGTCAAAGAAGGCGATATCGTCGTGTTCAACAAATGGTCGGGCACCGAAGTGACCATCGACGGCACGGAATATCTCGTGATGAAGGAAAGCGACATCATGGGCATTCTCGACAACGCCGCGTCGAAAAAGAAAGCGGCTTAATTCTCCACCCTTTGTCATTCTGAGGCGCAGCCGAAGAATCTCAGAGGGGGATAATTTCCGTCATCCTAGATCCTTCGCTACGCTCAGGATGACAAATTAGAGAAACAACTCACAGCTAAAAGGAACATCAAAATGGCTGCAAAAGAAATCATCCTGAACACGGCCGCCCGCCGCAAAGTGCAGGCCGGCCTCGACAAACTGGCCAACGCGGTCAAGGTCACGCTGGGCCCCAAAGGCCGCAACGTGCTGATCGAAAAATCCTATGGCGCGCCGCAGATCACCAAAGACGGTGTGACGGTCGCCAAATCGATCGAATTGTCCGATAAATTCGAGAACATGGGTGCGCAGCTTGCCAAGGAAGTCGCCAGCAAGGCGAACGACCAGGCAGGCGACGGCACGACCACCGCGACCGTTCTGGCGCAGGCTTTGTTCAACCCGGGCCTCAAGGCGATCGAATCCGGCGCCAACCCGATGGACGTCAAGCGCGGCATCGACAAGGCCGTTACCATCGTCGTTGAAGACCTCGCCAAGCGCGCGACGAAAATCAAGGATAACGACGAGATTGCCAAGATCGCGACCATCTCCGCCAATGGCGATACCGAGATCGGCCAGATGATCGCCAAGGCGATGGAAAAGGTCGGCAATGAAGGCGTCATCACGGTCGAGGAAGCGAAATCTTTTGAAACCGAACTCGACGTCGTCGAAGGGATGCAATTCGATCGCGGTTATCTGTCGCCTTACTTCATCACCAATCCCGAAAAGATGGAAGTCGAACTCGAGAACCCGCTTATTCTCTTCAACGAGAAAAAGCTCTCGACCTTGCAACCGCTTCTTCCGGTTCTCGAAGCCGTGGTGCAGACGGGAAGACCGCTGCTCATCATCGCCGAGGACATCGAAGGCGAAGCGCTGGCGACTTTGGTTGTCAACAAATTGCGCGGCGGCCTGAAAGTCGCCGCCGTCAAGGCGCCCGGCTTCGGCGACCGCCGCAAGGCGATGCTCGAGGATATGGCCGTTCTGACCAAGGGTCAGGTCATCTCCGAAGACCTCGGCATGAAGCTCGAGAATGTCAATCTCGAGATGCTGGGCAGCGCCAAAAAAATCCGCATCACCAAGGATGATTGCACGATCATCAACGGCGCGGGCGACAAGGGCGACATCGAAGCGCGCATCAAGTCGCTTAAATCGCAAATCGAAGCGACCTCCAGCGACTACGACAAGGAAAAACTGCAGGAACGTCTGGCGAAACTGGCAGGCGGCGTGGCCGTAATCCGCGTCGGCGGCGCGACCGAAACCGAAGTCAAAGAGAAGAAGGACCGCGTCGAAGATGCGCGCCGCGCCACGGCAGCCGCCGTGGAAGAAGGTGTCGTCGCAGGCGGCGGAACGGCTTTGCTCTATGCGTCGAAAGTGCTCGACACGCTGAAGGTCGATAACGCCGATCAGGAAATGGGCGTTACGATCGTGCGTCAGGCCCTGCAGGCACCGTGCCGCCAGATCGTCATGAACGCAGGCGAAGAAGCCTCGATCATCATCGGCAAGCTGCTGGAGCAAAAATCGGCCAGCTTCGGCTTTAACGCCGCCACGGGCGAATATTGCGACATGATCAAGGAAGGCATCATCGATCCGGCCAAAGTGACGCGCGTCGCGTTGCAATCGGCGGCCTCGATCGCGGGCCTGATGATTACGACCGAAGCGACCATCGCCGATGTGCCCGAGAAGAAGCCCGCCAATGATATGGGCGGCATGGGCGGCATGGACGCCATGGGTGGCATGGGCGGTATGGGGTTCTAAGCCCGACACCCGTAACCCTTGCGCAAGCGAGGGTCTAAAAATTCAAACCGCCGGAGGGTGGCGCGCTCAAGCAGCAAAGCGATAGCGCAAGCCAAAAGCCTCCGGCGGTTTTTTTATGAGCCTCTTTCTGCTAGCCTCGCGTCATGCCCTCCGCCCGCGCCCGCGCTGTTATTCTCCGTGACGATAACATCCTGTTGATCTTCCGCCGCAAGGCGGGAAAAGAATACTGGACATTGCCCGGCGGCGGCGTGGAGGAAGACGAAACACCCGAACAGGCCGTCCTCCGCGAGGTCATGGAGGAAACCACCGTCACCGTGTCCATCGTCAGGCTTCTTGCCTCGGAAACCGAAGACGGCGAAACCAAGCTTTATTACCTTTGCGCCTATGAAAGCGGCGCGCCGCAACTGGGCGAGGGGCCGGAAATGGCAAAATCCGCACCCGACAACCTGTATGCGCCGCAATGGGTTCCCTTGAGCCGCCTTGACGACCTCGATCTGCGCGCGGCGACCCGCCGAGCCATCCAGAAAGTCGAACAGGCTTTATAATTTTGTTGCTTTAAATATAAATTATACGAATTTTATTGACGATTATCTTATTTATATGCTAATCTAATTATCCTTTTACTTCCTCTTGCCGAATCAGGGACCGCCATGACCGACATAAAAGAAAAACCCGTTGAACAATCCACGGAAGATCGTTATGTTAATGCAAATCTTTTCCAGACAACTCGTGGAGAAATTCTGGGCGGCAAAAGCGAAAAACCGGAAATGGTCTATACGCATATTGTCGGCGGCGCATTGAACGGCTTCTATCGCCCGATCGGCTGACGGCCCGAAATTTCTCCCCATCACACGCACGCAAAAACCCTTCGTAAAAAGCCGGGGCGCGAGCGTTTGAACACAAAAGGAGAAATCTGCCGATGCCTGAGACGGACCTTGCACGCTCGGAGAGACGGAGTCCGAGCGGCCACGGCCAAAAATTCCTTGAGAACGCGCGGCAACGGGCGCGGCGCGCTCGGCTAGACCTGTAGCGAGAGCGGGTTATTCATGGGCAAACTTATTGCACTAGAAGGATTGGACGGTTCTGGTAAAACTTCCGTCATTAATGGCGTTGTCAGCCTTCTGTCTCAACTGCCGCATAAGGTATGTATAGCAAAAACTCATGGGGGGTATGATAGTTACTGGAAGGGATATGAAGCTGTTAGGCAGCACCTAGGAAGTATACGAGATCCAATATCAGAACATGAAGATCAGATTTTACGAGCTGTCGAATTTATTCACTATGCCTCTAATTTTCTACCAACTCAAATAGCGGAATATGACTACGTGTTCACAGATCGATACCTATTAGGAAAGTCGGTTCTTGCTGAAACCTTATCTGGCAACACTGCTGGCGCTGTTAAAATATTAAATGCATCTAGAGAAATAGGAATTCTCCCAATTCCAGATTATACAATATTCTTAAAAATATCTCCTGAAAGTGCGCACCAAAGAGTTATAGATAGAGGACTCCAACTTGAGGTAAAAGAAAGTATATCTATGCTCGAGAAGACTGCCCAGATTTTTCAAGAGAATTTGGAAGATGTATACAGCCATGAATTTTTTGAAATTGATGCTTCGCAGAATCTTGATAATGTTATAAAATCTGTCATGAACTTGGTGATCTGAAGGGTGCTTGGCATGAGAATCACATTTTTGACTGGAAACAAAGGAAAGATCCAAACAGCCCATGATGCCTTGTCCCCGTTTGGTATAAGCGTTGCCAATAAAAAAGTTAATCTGCCAGAAATTCAAAGCTTGGATGTTGAAGAAGTAGCAAAGTTCTCTGCCAAGCACGGCAGCAACTGCCTAAAATCTGATGTGATCGTCACCGATGTGGGTTATTACATCAAGGCACTGAATGGATTCCCTGGGCCTCTTATCAAGTTTATTAATAACACGCTCACAAGCGATGACATCCTATCCCTTATGCGTGACCATGATGATCGGTCTTTGGAAATCAGAGAGTGTCTGGCATATTGCCGGTTCGGCCAAGAACCCGTTTCCTTTACATCCGCGCAGCATGGAAAAATTGCAAGGAAAAAAGCAGGCTCCGGCAGTGCCATTGATAATGTTTTGATTATGGACGGTTTCAACAAAACAGTCGGAGAAACTCCTCCGGAAATCATGGCGGCATTTTGGGTTAAGGATTTATCCCATTACAAAGAATTTGCCCAATATTTTATTAGATCAATGAGCTAGAAAGCTATGACAAGATTAAAGGAACCATCGTTTCAAGAAGCATATTGCGAGTCTTTTAGGCGTAAAATGCTGTCGGTCGACTACAAGCGTCATTTAAGTATCCTTATACAGGACCTTGACCCTAAAAGCGCAGAAATTGCCGAGTTGATCGTCAAGAACATTAAACATAGAAATTACAAGACATCTTATACAAAAGAGGGGCGCAAAATTCTGCATAACATTGAACGGGATTTCTATGCGCAAATAAGAAAGGTGGATGACGTTTTTTTATATTCTGATCATGCGCTTCCTGTTAACCATTTTGAGACATCCGTCTTTCTCTATCACCATGGACTTAAGGAGATGACTGGTCTGGATGATATAAAATCGAAAGATATTATTGATGTTGGCGGATTTATTGGTGACTCTGCGATTGTTTTTTCAAATTATACAGACAAGAAAGTTCACTCCTTTGAGCCTGTAACAGAGAACTACAATCTCATGCTTAGAACAATACATATGAACAGAAAAGAGAATATTATACCTGTTAAAAAAGGCCTTGGCAGGAAGCGAGTCAAGGAGCAGATCAAAGTATCTGGTTCTGCCAGTTCAATTGCCATGAATATTGATAGTAAGGAAACAGAACAAATAGAAATAGAAACTTTGGATAATTACGTTCGAGAGAATAATCTTAAAGTTGGCCTAGTCAAAGTTGACATTGAGGGATATGAACAGGATTTTCTTTTAGGCGCACAAGAAGTAATCAAACAGCAAAAACCGATTCTTTTGCTATCGATTTATCATAGTCCAAATGATTTTTTCTTCTTAAAGGATATGGTTAAATCCGTTCGACATGATTACCGGTTCTCAATTTACAAATCTGCAAATACAGATTGCTTATCTGAAACACTCCTAATAGCTCTATAGGGAGAGCATGACTCTGGATATTTCAATCATAATAGCAACCTGTAATCGACATGAACATCTCGTGCGCCTGCTTGAAAGTTTGAGGGGACTTGGTCTATTAGAGCGTGAAGGTTATGAGATTTTAATTGTTGAGAATGATAAAAATCAGGACGTCATAAAAAAGACGCAAGAAATATGCGCTTCTTATAATGTGCGATTTGTAGCAGCGTCTGGTTACGGCAGACCCCACGCCCTGAATACTGGTATCAAGAACGCCCAAGGTTCTTATATTGCCTTTACAGACGACGATTGCATTATTCATGATTCAGAATGGGCAGAGAAACTTAAATCCGTTTTTGTAGACAAGCCTCATGTGGGATATGTAGCAGGAAAAGTCGTTTCTATTAAAACAGAAGACAAATACCAAAATATGTGGGAAAATAAGGGGGGATTAAGCAAGGGAGAGAATGTCAAATATTGGTCAGTAGCGCATCTACAGCGCACCCGGCACAAAATCTTACCTTGGCCGTTTCATAAAATTTGTGCTGGCGCTAACTTTATGCTTTCAAAAAAGGTTTGGGATTGCCTTGAGGGGTTTGATATAATTCTAGGGGAGCAAGGCCCCATCAAGCACGGCTACACCCTAGATATTGGTTACCAAATTGCCCGAAATGGTTATGAACTTTATTATCAACCAGGTGCAGTTCTGTATCATGTGCATCCGTCTAGCTCAGCAGACATAAAAAGAAAGCTTTACAGCTACGGCAAGGGCGATACCGCATATTCAATGAACATTTTTCTGAAATATGGAGATTTTAGGTATTTATGGTGGGCTATTATTGGTCATCCGGTGTATACAATCAGCAAAATGATCAAGTACATATTCGGTAAGTATCCTATGTCACCTGCATATTTAGTCTATGGATTGTGGGGCAACATAGTGGGAGCTTATTCACTGCTGCTACTCAAGATATATAAGCGCGACGGCCTCTCTTGCGCGCCGCCCGTGAAACCTCATGAACGCTCTTGAATCCTTCGCGGAAAACGCGCGCGACCTGACGGTGCGTCACGGTCTGCGGACGGCTTCCTTGTTGTTCACTTTCGGGAACGTCTATCTGATGGGGCGTTACGGGTTCGATCTCGAGAACGCGAAATTCCTGCGCCATTTGGCCGCGCCCAGCCTGATGCTGGCGGCAAATGTCGCCGGGCTGTTCAACTGCGAACGTTTGCAAAACACTCTGGTTGTCGCGGGGTCGGCCGTGATGACAGCCAGTTTCGCCGGCGTCGACGAGGGCGATACCGCCATCGGACAGACGGCGCTTTGGGCGGGCGGCGCGCTGACCGGTGTTCCAGGATCCTATCTGGCTTCAGCGAAACAGCGCCGCATGGAAAAAAGCAACCTCACCGGTGTTTTCAAGGACGGCATGGTGCAGACGGCCACCATCCACGGCGGGGGCAGCCTTGCGTTTCTTGGTCTGGCTTTCGCCGAAAACACGCTCGATATGATTGTCCCTTACGGTGCCTGGTCGGTGGCGGCGGTGTTGAAGGCAACGCGCGCCATTTTGAACGCGCGGCAAAAGATAAGTCGCGCGGCGGAACCCAAAGCCGCCTGATGTTCCGGACGGGCGCTCTCTGGCTTTTTGCCGGGTTATCTGCTAGAACAACAACATGATTATTACATTGCAAATTCTGGCGGGCTTCGTTTTGCTCGTGTTCGGCGGCGACACATTGGTGCGCGGCGCCGTGAATGTCGCCAAGCGCCTCGGCGTTTCCCCGCTTCTGATCGGCTTGACGCTGGTGGGGTTCGGCACCTCGACGCCCGAGCTCGTCACCTCGCTCAAGGCCGCACTCGACGGCGCGCCCGACATTGCCGTCGGCAACGTCGTGGGCAGCAACATTTGCAACATTCTGCTTATTCTCGGCATCACCGCGGCGATTTATCCGGTGGCCTGCGACCCGCGCGCCTTGCGCCGCGACGGCACGGTCGTCATGGCCACCGCCGTTTTGGGTGCGGCCGTCTTCGTGCTGTTCGGCGAAGTTGGCCGCATCACGGGCGCGGCGTTTCTCGGCGCGCTGGCCTTTTATATCATTCAAACCTACCGCGCCGAAAGCGCAACGCCGCAAGACCCGTCGGCACAGATGCACGCCCATGAAATGGACATTGTCGAGGGCGACACCTCTTCCACGCGACCGCTGTGGTTTCATGCCGCAGTGGCGGTATTCGGGATCGTGCTGACAATTCTGGGCGCGAAGTTTCTTGTCGAGGGCTCGGTCGCATTGGCGCGCAATTTCGGCGTGTCCGAAGCCGTGATCGGCCTGACACTTGTGGCCGTCGGCACCTCGCTGCCCGAGCTGGTCACGGCCGCCGCCGCCGCGTGGCGCAAGCAATCCGACATCGTACTGGGCAATATTCTGGGGAGCAATATTTTCAACATCCTGTTCATTCTCGGCACGACGGCGCTGGTCAAGCCGATCCCCGTCGCTACCAGCATCGTGCGCGTCGACATCTGGATCATGCTGGCGGTCAGCGCGCTGTTTTTGGTTTTTGCGCGGACGGGCCATCGCATCGCGCGGGCCGAGGGAATTGTTTTTCTGGCGCTTTATGCCGCCTATATGCTTTATCTTGCCAAGACCGGCATGGCCTGATCAGGCCGCGCTCTTCGCATTCGCCAAAGACAGATAACGCGCCAGCAATTTCGTGACGTCGTCATACATATCCTCGCGGTCGAGTGCAAAGGCAATATTCGCCTCGATAAATCCCAATTTATGCCCGCAATCGTAACGCTTGCCGTCGAAGCGCACGCCGGTGAAATTCTGCGTTGTCATCAGCTCTTCCATGGCGTCGGTCAGCTGAATCTCGCCGCCCGCGCCTTTTTTGCCTTTGGCCAGCAGGTCGAAAATCTCGGGTTGAAGAATATACCGTCCGGTAATCGACAATGTGCTGGGCGCTTTATCGGGCTCGGGCTTTTCAACCATCTGCGTGATCTTGAGCGTATTGTCGCCCGTGCTGTCGCCCGCGACGATACCGTAGCTTTTGGTTTTTTCGCGCGGCACGTCCATCAGCGCGACGACATTGCCGCCTTGCTCGCCATAGACTTTCATTAGCTGGCTGAGGCAGCCGATGGAATGCAAAACGATCTCGTCGGGCAATACGACGGCGAAAGGCTCGTTGCCGATAAGGTCGCGCGCGCACCACACCGCATGACCCAAGCCCAAAGGCGTGTGCTGGCGCGTGGTAAAAAGTTTTCCGGTCGGGATTTCCGTGTCCAGCGCCAGTTGCAGCAATTCTTTTTTGCCGCGCGCCTCGAGCGTCGCGATCAAATGGTGCTGGCGGTCGAAGTGATCCTCGATCAGCGTCTTGCCGCCCGCGGTGACGAAAATGAATTCTTCGATCCCGGCGGCGCGGGCCTCCTCGACGACGTGCTGGATCAGCGGGCGGTCGACCAGCGTCAGCATTTCCTTGGGCATGGCTTTGGTCGCAGGCAGCAACCGCGTGCCGAGACCGGCAACGGGGAAAACGGCCTTGCGGACGGGACGGATTGTCATGGATCACCTCGTGATATCAAGTCTAGCGAAAAAAAAGCCCGGGGGAAGCCCGGGCTTTTCTTAAAAGGGGATCAAAGCTTATTCGTTTTCAGTCGCCGCTTCGAACTCGTCATCAACGGTTTCAGCCGCTTCATCAACGGCCTCTTCGGCTTTTTCAGCGGCGGATTCGATTGCCTCGGCGGCCTTCTCGGCAGGCGCCGGCTCTTTGTTGTCCATCACCGCTTCCACTTTTTCTTCGATGGCCTCTTCGGCTTCGGCGGCGGCATCCGTCACAGCATCAACCGCTTCTTCGGCTTTTTCTTCCGCGGCATCGACAGCATCGGACATAGCGTCAGCCGATTCGGTTCCCGCCTGGGTGACGGCGGCGGCGGCCGATTCCGCGCTTGTCTGTTGTTCGCCGCAGGCGGCCAACGCAAAAGCGATCGGGGCGATCAACAGCAATGTCCAGATTTTTTTCATTTGATATTCTCCAAGAGTTTTGTGATTCCACGTTTATTCTGGGCCGAAACAGGGGCGGAATCAACCCGCCTTGTCATCCAAATCCGCATCTGTAACGTATCAAGTGTATGCAAGCCCCCCTTCTCGTCTGGTTCCGTCAGGATCTGCGTCTGTGCGACAATCCCGCCTTGTCGGAGGCAGCTTCGCGCGGCCCCATTATTCCCATATTCATTCTTGATGACCAAGCCGCAGGCCAATGGGCCACTGGCGGGGCGTCACGCTGGGGGCTGCATCACGCTTTGGAGTCGCTTGCCGCCGACCTTGAGAAAAAAGGCGTGAAGCTCATTTTGAAAAAGGGCGACAGCGCTGCCGTGATCGACAGGTTGATCGCGGAAACAGGCGCGCGCGGCGTCTACTGGAACCGGCGCTATGAGTCCTACGGAATCGTGCAGGACAAAAAAATAAAAGAATCCCTCACCAAGCGCGGCCTCGACGTTCAAAGTTTCAACGGGAAACTACTCACGGAACCATGGGAAATCAGCCCTCAAGCAGCGCGAAGCGCGGTAGGGCAAGCCTACAAGGTGTTCACACCTTACTGGAAAGCCTGCCTGGCGCGTTTTGCCAATCATCCCGTGTCGTTTCCGCTTCCTGCGCCTGACACAATAAAATCGCCCAAGGAATTGCCCGACAGCGACGCATTGCACGACTGGAAATTGTTACCGACGACGCCCGACTGGTCGGAGGGCATGAAAAAAGAATGGCTTCCTTTCACCGAAAGCGCGGCACGAAAACGTCTGGGCGATTTTATCGATGACTGCATCGCCGAGTATTCCGACCGCCGCGATTTTCCGGCCGATCCGAAAACGTCGAAATTGTCGCCGTTTTTGGCCTTCGGGCAAATTTCCCCGCGCCAGATCTGGCACGCGGTTCATACGGCGCAGATCAGCGGCACCATTCCCGACGCGCCTGCCGAGCATTATCTGCGCGAAATCGGATGGCGCGAGTTTTCATGGCATTTGCTGTATCATTTTCCGTTTTTGACGGACAAACCTTTGAATCCGAAATTCGAGCAATTTCCGTGGCGGGAAAACGAAAAAGAATTGCGGCTTTGGCAACGCGGCCAGACGGGCGTGCCGCTTGTCGATGCCGGGATGCGCGAATTGTGGCGGACGGGATGGATGCATAACCGCGTGCGCATGATTGCGGCGTCCTATCTGGTGAAAAATCTTTTGCTCGACTGGCGGATGGGGATGGCGTGGTTCTGGGACACGCTGCTGGACGCGGATCTGGCGAACAACACCTGTTCGTGGCAATGGGTCGCCGGATGCGGGGCCGATGCCGCGCCCTATTTCCGCATTTTCAATCCCGCGCTTCAGGCGGAAAAATTCGACCCGGAAAACGACTATATCCGGCAATACGTCCCCGAATTCGAAAGCCCGTCATACCCCAAACCCGTCATCGCCCACGATGTCGCCCGCAAGCGTGCGCTGGCCGCCCTGAAAGACACAACGCATGACCGAACGCCTTAAAATCGCCATTGTGGGAACGGGGATTTCGTCCCTTGCCGCCGCCTATCTGCTGCACCGCCATCACGACATCACCGTGTTCGATAAAAACGACCGCGTCGGCGGGCATTCCAATACCGTCCCCCTGCCCGAAGGCGGCGGCGTCGATAGCGGCTTTATCGTCTATAACAAATGGACATACCCGAATTTGATCCGCCTGTTCGAGCATCTGGGCGTGCCGACCGAACCCAGCGACATGTCGTTTTCGGTTTGTCTGGACAAGGGCCGGCTGCAATATGCGGGGCAGTCTTTGGGAACGATCTTCGCCCAGCGCCGCAATCTGTTTTCGCCGCGCTTTTGGGATATGCTGATCGACCTTGTGCGGTTTTATCGCGGCGGCAAGAAATTCCTGCGCCACCATCAGGACAGCAAACTGACCTTGGGCCAGTATCTCGAGGCCAATGATTACGGCGACGCCTTCATCCACGACCATCTTTTGCCCATGGCCGCCGCCATCTGGTCGGGGCCGGACAAGGATATGCTGGATTTCCCGCTTATCAGCTTTTTGCGTTTTTGCGACAATCACGGGCTTTTGAATCTGGTCGACAGGCCCGTCTGGCGCACGGTGACGGGCGGCAGCCGCGAATACGTCGCGCGCCTGACAAGGAAATTCCGCGACCGAATCAAATTGTCCGAGCCGGTGACGCATCTGGTGCGTGGCGAGAACGGCGTGACGGTAAAGACATCGGAGAAAATATATTTCTTTGATGCGGCGGTGATCGGCGCCCATGCCGACGAGGCGCTTAAAATGCTCGAGGACGCGACCGACGACGAAAAATCCATCCTCGGCGCGTTTCATTCCAGCGACAACACGGCCTATGTTCATCGCGACGCGTCGCTGATGCCGCCGCTGAAATCCGTCTGGTCGTCGTGGAATTACATCCACAACAAAAAAGGCGGCAAATTATTCCTGACCTATTGGATGAACCGTTTGCAAAAATTCCTGCCGTCAAACCGCGATATTTTCGTGACATTAAATCCGCCCGCCCCGCCCAAAGACATCATCGCGACGGCGCATTACACCCATCCCTGTTTCAACCGCCAGACTTTGGCCGCGCAAAAGACGCTGCATAAAATCCAAGGAACGAACCGCACATGGTTTTGCGGCGCGTGGACGGGTTACGGCTTTCACGAAGACGGCGCGGCCAGCGGCATTGCCGTGGCAGAAAAACTGGGCGCGGCCTTGCCGTGGAAGCCGGTCGCCATCGAGAAATCCCCCGCCCGACGCCACACCATCGGTGACGCATGACCCAAAAACCCTGCCTTTACGAGGGCCGCGTCATGCACAAGCGCCTGCGCCCGTTTACCCACGATCTGGATTATCGTGTGTTCTATTTGTGGCTGGATATCGACGCTATTCCGCGTCTGCCCGTTTTGTCGCGCAACCGATTCAACCTGTACGGCTTTTACGACCGCGATCACGGGCCGCGCGACGGATCGCCCTTGCGCCCGTGGATTGAAAAACACCTTCGCCAAAAAGGCTTTGCGGATTGCATCGGCGGCAGGATTTTCCTGCTCTGTTATCCGCGGATGTTCGGCTATGTTTTCAATCCGCTTTCGGTTTATTTTTGCTATAGCCGCGACGGTCAGTTGCGCGCCGTTCTGCACGAGGTCAAGAACACCTTCGGCGATCAGCACGGCTATTTGCTGCCCGTCGAAAAAGAGGAAAACGGCACAATCCGCCAGAAATGCGCCAAGGAAATGCACGTTTCGCCCTTTATGCAGATGCAGGCCGATTATACCTTCACCTTCCGCGAGCCCGATGAAAAGCTGAACTTTCATATCCTGCACAGCGAGCCGGAGGGGCCGATTCTGGTCGCCCATCTGACCGGCGAACGCAAAGCGTTAACGACAAAAAATCTTGTCCTGAACCTGATCCGCTATCCGCTAATGACCGTAAAAGTCATACTTGCCATCCATCTCGAGGCCTTGGCCTTGTGGCGGAAGGGCGCGAAATTTTTCAAACGACCCGACCCCCCTGCGGAGGATGTCACATGATCGCCGCCATTCGGAAACGCCGCCATACATGGGCCATGCGCTTCCTGCTCGAGACCGCCCGGCGCATCGAATGCGGGCATCTGACGATCCGCTTTTCGCAAAGCGGCGAGGCGCATGATTTCGTGGGGCATCATGCCGGCCCCCATGGCAAGATCGTCGTCCACAACGAACAGGTGGCACGAAAAATCCTCAGCGGCGGAATGCTGGGCTTTAACGAGGCCTATGACGACGGCTGGGTCGACAGCCCCGATCTCGATTCCTTTTACACGCTGATCCTCATGAACGAGCGCGCGCTGGCCGACCGTCTGGCTGGAAAATGGTGGTATAACGCCGCCACCTATTTGATGCACCGCTTGCGCCCTAATACCAAAAGCGGCGCGAAAAAGAACATTTCCGCGCATTACGATCTGGGCAATTCGTTCTATGAACGCTGGCTGGACAAGACCATGACCTATTCCGCCGCGCTTTTCCGCCGCGACGACGAATCGCTGGAACAGGCGCAGAAAAACAAATACGCCCATCTGGCGCAGATGCTGGACATCCGGCCCGAACATCGCGTGCTCGAGATCGGCTGCGGCTGGGGCGGCTTCATGGAATACGTCGCGCGGGAGATCGGTGCGCAAATCACGGGCATTACCATTTCCCGTGCACAATACGAATTCACGAAAAAACGCATCGAAGATGCGGGCCTGACCGACAAGGCCGAGGTGCGGCTTGTCGATTACCGCGATGTCGAAGGACAATTCGACCGTATCGCGTCAATTGAAATGTTCGAGGCCGTCGGCGAGAAATACTGGCCCGTTTATTTCGACCGTCTGCGCGATCTTTTGACCGAAGGAGGCAAAGCGGCATTGCAGATCATTACCATCTGCCCGACGCGCTTTCCCGTCTATCGCAAGACGCCCGATTATATCCAGAAATATATTTTCCCCGGCGGGATGTTGCCCACGATCGACCATGTCAAAACCCACGCGGAAAGCGCGCGCTTGCGCTTTGGCAAGCTGGTCAGCTTCGGCGGCGACTATGCCCGCACCTTGCGCGAGTGGAACCGCAAATTCCAAAGCGAATGGCACAATATCGCCTCGCTCGATACCGGGCGGTCGCGCTATGACGGGCGCTTCAAGCGCATGTGGGAACAATATCTGGCCTATTGCGCCGCCGGGTTTTCCTGCAAAACCATCGACGTTATTCAATGCGAATTGGTGAAGCCATGAAAATTTTGACCGCCCTTGCCCTTTCTCTTCTTTTATTGACGGGATGCGCCATGAAAATCGAAGACTACGCCAAAACGACGCCCGAGTTCATTCCCGAGGAATACTTCACCGTCAAGCCGCGCATCGCGCATGGACAGGTGATCGACCGCTTCGGCAAGGTGCGCGTCATGTTCACGACGAAAATGCGCGGCGAGTGGGACTCGAAAACCCAAACCCTTTCGCTGTTCGAGGATTTCGTTTTCAGCGACGGCAAGGAAATGGAACGTATCTGGAAATTGAAAAAAATCGACGCGCACCGCTATGTCGCCTCGGCCAACGACCTGCCCGGCGAATATATCGTCAAGCGCTACGGTCAGGCTTTGCATTTCAATTACGCTTTTCCGATGGAAACGGGCGGACGCATTATCAACACGCGCTATGACGATTGGATGTGGCTCCAGAGCGACGGCGAAACCATCCTGAACCGCTCGCGCATCACGAAATTCGGCATCACGCTGGCCGAGGTGATCGCCTCATTCGGGCCGGACAAATAATAGCGTCGTCAAGGCAGCCAGAATAAACGCCGCAAAACCTTGGTGCAGCACCGCCAGCGGCAGCACCACGACGCTGAGCAGTGTTGCAATGCCCAAAGCCAGCTGGACGAAAATCAGCGCGCATAAAGCCGCACCCGTTTTCCGCGCCCCGGCCCAGAAATAGCGCAAGCCCAGCGCGAACACCGCGACAAAGCTGGCCACGCCCAAGATCCGGTGAACCCATTGCACCGTTGCGTGATTGTAGAAAAAGTTTTTCCACCACGGCGATTCAAACAGGAATTCGGACGGAATCCACCGCCCGCCCATCAGCGGAAACGTGTTATAGATCAGCCCCGCATCGAGGCCCGCAACAAACGCGCCATAGAGAATGGTCAGGCAGACGAGTATCAGCGCCAAAATAAGATGCCGATCAAATTTTCGATCCACATGGATGCTCGCTTTCGCAAGCATTGCGGTTTGTGAGGTGGCCTTGCCTTTATCGTAACCCTTGCGCAAGCGAGGGTCTGTTTTCCCGTCAAGTAAAAGTTTTAGCGCCGTCGTCCAAAGCAGGCACAGCAACAACAACGCCATCCCCAGATGCAGCGCGAGACGGAAATGCGACACGCGCGGCGCGTCCACCAGGCCGGATTTCACCATGAACCAGCCGAAAAACCCCTGTAACCCGCCCAGAAAAAGAAAAACCATCAGGCGCGGCTTGAGCGCAGGCGGAATTTTTCCGCGCACCCAGAAATAAAACAACGGCAGCGCATAGACCAATCCGACAAGCCGCCCCAGCAAACGATGGAACCATTCCCAGAAATAAATATTCTTGAACTCGGACAGACTCATGCCCGCATTGACCAATTTATATTCCGGCGAGTTTTTATACAGATCGAACTCGCTTTGCCATGCGGCCTCGGACAGGGGCGGCAGCATATCCATGGCGACGCGCCATTCAACCATCGACAGCCCGCTTTCGGTCAGGCGCGTGATCGCGCCAACGATAATAATGGCGAAGATGCTCGCGCAGCACAGTAGCAACCACGTGGCGAGGGTTTTGGAATTGTCGTGGGTCATGTAACCCCTCTCCCGCCCATGCTTTGCCTTCGGCTTCGCAGGGCGACCTCTCCCGCAAGGGGAGAGGTGTTTCTTGGGCTCCCTCCCCCCTCGCGGGGGAGGGTCGGGGAGAGGGGGTTGATGAAATCTATTTCCCAACCGGCGAGACCATCATAATGGCCAGATTGCCTTCGAGCTTGGGCTCCTGATCGACGCGGATCTTGCCTTCGAGCGCGTCCTTGACACGCTGAAGCAACGCCATCCCCAGATGCTGGTGCGCCATTTCGCGGCCGCGGAAACGCAAGGTGAACTTGACCTTGTCGCCTTCCTCGAGAAAACGCACGGCGGCGCGCAATTTCACGTCCAGATCATGCTGTTCGATCGTGGGGCGCAGTTTCAGCTCCTTGATCTCGACCGTCTTTTGTTTCTTCTTCGCTTCGGATTTCTTCTTTTGCTGTTGATAGCGGTATTTGCCGTAGTCCAGAATCTTGCACACGGGCGGATCGGCATTGGGGGAAATCTCGACAAGATCCAATCCGGATTCTTCCGCTTGAGCCAAAGCCTCGGCAATGGAGACCACCCCCTGCATTTCGCCGGCATCGTCGATCAGGCGCACACGCGGCACACGAATCTGATCGTTGATTCGCAAATCATCGGAGCCGGGGCTTGGGGCGCGGGGATCGCGCGCAAGAGGCGGACGGGGGCCGACTGGGCGCGGAGCAGCGGGACGGGGCGGGCCGGGCGCCGGATGGCC
>CBFGSX010000026.1:0-17204 GCA_965651535.1 uncultured Alphaproteobacteria bacterium
CCGGTGCGGAGCCGTCCAGCTTCGTGTCTTTGTGGCGCGTCACCGTCACAGGCACTTGCGCGCCGTCATTCGACGACACATGGAGACGCTCGACGATGTAATCCTCGGGATTGTGCCCGGCGATCTTTTCCTCGCGCAGGATGTGCCGCGCGCCGGTTTCCAGATCGTAATCCGTTTCCTGGGCGGGCTGGCGGGGCGAAGAATAATTCAGGCGCAGCTTACCGCCGTAAAATCCTGCCGCCGCGCCGATCCCGAGGTCATAGGCCGTCTCGTCGAACGAGATTTCCCCGGTCTTGCCATTGCGCAGATCGGTGACAATGGCGTGCGGCAGCGCGTCCGCGCGCTCGAGCCGCACGAGATGGTTTTCAAAACACAGGATTTTCTCGATATAGCGTCCGGGTTTGTGCGGCTCCCATTCCGTCCAGTTTTCACGCTGCGGCGCGTCTGTGGGCGCGCGCATGATCTTGAAATCCGTCGCCCCGTCGGCATTGGTCAGGATATAGAAATGCCCATCATGGTGGTCGAGCGTGTAGCGGATTTTATCGTCATAGGGGGCCAGGCAGACGAGGCCGGAATTGGGGTTGTCAAAATCCAGCACGTGAATCTCGGCGCCGGCATTGTCGCGCATGGAAATCTTGAGAAAGCGGCGGCTGGTGGTTGCGGCGATGGACAGGTAAAACCCGTCACGCGGTTTTTCGAAAATAAGCCTGTCTTGTTCCTGCGCCGTGCCGAGGATATGGCGATAGATATAGTGGCGTTGCAACGCGCCGCCCTCTTTCATTTTGGCGTAATAGAGCGATTTGCCGTCGGGCGCCCAGACGGGTTCGCCTGCATGCGCCAGTCTCTCGACGAATTTCCCCGAGGCAAGATCCTTGATATGCAGGTCGGTATCCTCGGAGCCGGTGAAATCCACCGCCACGGCCAGATATTGATGATCCGGGCTGTGGACGATATCCGCGAGGAAAACCTTTTTGCCCGCAAATTCCGTATTGGGATCGAGCAGGGTTTCCTCGCGCCCGTCATCGCCGCGGCGCAGGAAAACGGGATAATCCTGTGCGCTGTGGCGCTCGAAATAGCGCCATGGGCCGTCTTGCGTTCCGGCGGTGTCGAAATCAATCTCGATGACGGATTTCATCTCGGCAACGATCTTGTCGATCAGCGCGGCGTTCGGCTCGATCAGCTGTCGGCGCGTAAATTCGTTTTCCGCCTCGAGATAGGCGCGAATATCCGGATCAAGCAACGTCGTGTCGCGGAACATTTCCTGCCAGTTGCTCTGGCGCAGCCAGGCATAGTCATCGGTCAAAGTGACCCCGTGATAGGTGGCGGAGACGGGGCGTTTTTCGGCAAGCGGCGGATTTTTCATAGGATTATTCCTAGAGAGATGCTCGTAACCTGTCCATTATTAAGATGAATCCTAAAATTTTCCTCCCCATTCCGCTTGAATCGCGCTAAAACGCGTCTATCTCACGGTCTTGCCGTCTCCCCCGAGGTATTCAATGAAAAAATTCGTCGCGTTTTGGGTGTTCCTGGGTTTGCTGGGGTGGGCGAGCTATGCCTATTGGCTCCCGTCGGAATCCCATGCCGAATCGCCTGGCGGCGAGGAAATGCCGGCCATGCCCGTGCCGGTGATGGTCGTGACTTCAGCTCCGGTGCAGATCTGGCATGATTTCTCCGGTCGGCTGGTCGCGGTGGATCGCGTCGAGATCCGCCCCCGCGTCGGCGGCGCGATTGACAAGGTGTATTTCACGCCGGGCGCTGTGGTGGAAAAGGGCGATCCGCTTTTCCTGATCGACCCGCGGCCCTATCAGGCCGAGGTCAACCGTCTGGCCGCCGATCTGGCGGTAACGAAAACACAATATGATCTGGCAAAAAGCGAAGCCGAGCGCGCACAACGCCTGATGCGCGACAACGCCATCGCGCAGCGCAGCTTCGACGAGCGCCAGAACGCGTATAAAGTCGCCGCCGCCAACGTCAAGGCGGCCGAAGCCGCTTTGCAACAGGCGCGGCTCAATCTGGATTACGCCACGATCAAAGCGCCCGTGCGCGGCATGATCAGCCGCGCCGAGATCACCGAAGGCAATCTTGTCGAGGCGGGCGGGGCGGCCCCTCTGCTGGCAAGTCTGGTGTCGATGGACCCGATTTATGCCGATTTTGAGATCGACGAACAGACCTATCTGGCGCAGATCCGCAACCCGGCGGCGCAAAGCGGCGCGGATATTCCCGTCGAGCTGGTGCTGCAAAGCGATTCCTCCGTGGCGTTTCAGGGGAAGATTGTCAGCTTTGACAACAAGCTTGATCCCGCGACGGGCACGCTGCGCGCCCGCGCCGTCTTTGCCAATCCGGACAATGTGCTGGTGCCGGGGATGTTCACGAAAATCCGCCTCGGCAGCGCCGAGAAAAAGGAAACGCTCCTTGTTCCCGAAAGCGTGATCGGCACGGATCAGGACAAGCGCATCCTTTACGTCGTCGATGACAAGAACACGGTCGTTTACCGTGAAGTGCGCCTCGGCGGCATGGTCAACGGCATGCGCATCGTCCTGAGCGGCGTGCAGGACGGCGAAAAAATCGTTACCAACGGGCTGCAGCGCCTGCAACCCGGCATGGCGGTGATCCCGCAAGAGGCGCAAGCCCTCGCAGTGCAGGACAAACCGGCGGATGCTAACCCATCGGAATAAAAATGTTGATGTCTGATTTTTACCCCCTCTCCCGTCACCCCTACGCTAGAGCTTCGGGGGACGACCTCTCCCGCCGGGGGAGAGGTGAATACGACGTTAGACTCCCTCTCCCCTTGAGGGAGAGGGTCGGGGTGAGGGGGATTCTCTTATGAACGCGTCGCGCTTTTTCATCGACCGGCCCATCTTTGCGGCGGTGATTTCCATTCTGATTACGATTGCGGGCGCGATCGCGTTGTTCCGCTTGCCGGTGTCGGAATACCCGGATGTCGTGCCGCCGACCATCGCGGTCGCGGCGCAATATCCCGGCGCATCGCCGCTGGTGATCTCGGAGACGGTCGCCACGCCGCTCGAAGAACAGATCAACGGCGTCGAGAACATGCTTTATATGTCGTCGCAGGCCTCGACCGACGGCAGTTTGAACATCGAAGTGGTTTTTGCCATCGGCACGGATGCCGATCTGGCGCAGCAACTGGTGCAAAACCGCGTCTCGCAGGCTTTGCCGCGCCTGCCCGAAGAAGTGCGCCAGATCGGCGTCACCACGGTGAAATCCTCGCCGGATTTGACGATGGTCGTTCATTTGCTGTCGCCCAGCGAGCGTTACGACACACTTTATTTGCGCAACTACGCCATTTTGAACATCAAGGACAAGCTCAGCCGCATCAACGGCGTCGGCCAGGTCATGGCCTTCGGCGGCGGCGATTACGCCATGCGCGTCTGGCTCGATCCGCAAAAAATTGCCGCGCGCAATATGACGGCCACCGACGTGGTCGAGGCGATCCGCGAACAAAACGTGCAGGTTGCCGCCGGTTCGGTCGGCGCGCCGCCGGCTTCGGATGCTATTGATCTGCAATTGACGATCAACGCTTCGGGCCGTCTGTCCACGCCCGAAGAATTCGGCGACATTATATTAAAGACGGGCGAGGGCGGCGCGATTACGCGTCTGCGCGACGTGGCGCGGATAGAATTGGGCGCGGGGCAATACCGCCTGCGCTCGTTGCTCGACAACAAGCCGGCGGCGGCGATCGCGTTGTTCCAGATGCCCGGATCGAACGCGCTCGAGATTTCCAAATCCGTGCGCGCCGCGATGACGGACATTGCCAAGACCTTCCCCGAAGATGTCACGTATGAGATCGTCTACGATCCGACGACTTTCGTGCGCGACAGCATTAGGGCCGTGATCCATACATTGCTCGAGGCGGTGGTTCTGGTGGTGCTGGTGGTGATCGTGTTCCTCCAGACATGGCGCGCCTCGATCATTCCGCTGCTGGCGGTGCCGGTGTCGATCGTCGGCACTTTCGCGTTTTTGTATCTGTTCGGGTTTTCGATCAACGCGCTGTCGCTGTTCGGCCTTGTGCTGGCGATCGGGATCGTGGTCGATGACGCGATCATCGTCGTCGAGAATGTCGAGCGCAACATCGCGCACGGGCTGAGCGCGCGCGACGCGACCTATCGCGCCATGCAGGAGGTCTCCGGTCCGATCATCGCCACCAGCCTTGTGTTGTGCGCCGTGTTCATCCCCGTGGCGGCGATCAGCGGCCTGACCGGGCAATTTTATCGCCAATTCGCCGTGACCATCGCCATTTCGACGGTGATCTCGACGATCAACTCGCTGACGCTTAGCCCCGCCATGTCGGCGCTGCTGTTGCGCAGCCATGACGCACCCAAGGATGCGATCACGCGCTTCATGGATGCCGCCTTCGGCTGGTTCTTCGTGCCGTTCAACAAATTTTTCAAGCGCAGCAGCGATCTTTATTCGACAAGCGTCGGCGGGATGCTCCGCCATAAAACTTTGTCGATGGCGGTGTATTTCGTTTTGATCTTTGTGACGTACGGGCTGTTCCAGGCCGTGCCGGGCGGCTTTGTCCCCGCGCAGGACAAGCAATATCTGATCGGCTTTGCACAGCTCCCCGACGGCGCATCGCTCGAGCGCACCGACAAGGTGATCCGCCAGATGTCGCAGATCGCTATGGACGAGCCGGGCGTTGAGCATGCCGTCGCCTTTCCGGGATTGTCCGTGGCCGGATTTTCCGCCTCGTCCAGCGCGGGGATCGTGTTCCTGACGCTCGACCCGTTTGAAAAACGCCAAGGCGTGGAATTGTCGGCGAACGCCATTGCGGAACGGCTCAACGGGAAATTCGGCATGATCCCCGAGGCCTTCATCGCCGTGTTCACGCCGCCGCCCGTGATGGGGCTGGGGATGCTGGGCGGCTTCAAGCTCCAGATCGAGGATCGCGGCGATCACGGCATGGAGGCGCTCAACGCCGTGGCGCAGGAAGTCGTCGGCAAGGCGTGGCAGGACCCCGTCCTGACGGGCGTGTTCTCAAGCCACAAGATCAACGTGCCACAGCTTCACGCCGATGTCGACCGCGACAAGATCAAACAGCTGGGCCTGTCGGTCACGGATGTGTTCCAGACGATGCAGATTTATCTGGGCTCGCTCTACGTCAACGACTTTAATAAATTCGGCCGCACCTATCAGGTGATCGTGCAGGCGGATGAAGGTTTCCGCGATCATGCCGAGGACGTGATGCAGCTCAAGACGCGCAATGCGCACGGCGACATGGTGCCGCTGGGGTCGGTGGTGCGCATCCGCAATTCCTACGGGCCGGAAGTGGCGACGCGTTACAACGCCTATCCGTCGGCGGATATCAACGGCGCGGCGGCCCTCGGCTTTTCCTCGGGGCAGGCGCAGGCGGCGATTGCGCGCATTCTGGATGAAACCTTGCCGCAGGGCTTTATCTATGAGTGGACGGATTTGACCTATCAGCAAATTCTGGCGGGCAATACGGCGATTTTCATCTTCCCGCTTTGCGTGTTTCTGGTGTTCCTTGTGCTGGCTGCGCAATATGAAAGCCTTGTGCTGCCGTTGACCATTATCCTGATCGTGCCGATGTCGATGCTCAGCGCCATGACGGGCGTGTATCTGTGGGGCGGCGACAATAATATCTTTACCCAGATCGGGTTGATGGTGCTGGTGGGGCTGGCGTGCAAGAACGCGATCCTGATCGTCGAGTTCGCGCGCGAGCTGGAATTCCAAGGCCTGAAGATCATCCCCGCCGCGATCGAGGCGGCGCGTCTGCGCCTGCGTCCTATTTTGATGACGTCTTTTGCGTTCATCATGGGCGTGTTGCCGCTGGTGCGCTCGACGGGGGCGGGGGCCGAGATGCGCCACGCCATGGGGATCGCCGTCTTTTCGGGGATGCTGGGGGTGACATTTTTCGGCCTTGTGCTGACGCCCGTGTTTTATGTGGTGTTGCGCCTGATCTCGGGTGGCGACAAGCTCGAGGGACATCATATCGAAACGGAAATTCTGTGCGAGGACGAGGCCGCCCATGAAGCATCATAACATTGCCATCCTGTTGTCTTCGGCGTTTCTGGCCTCATGTTCGCTGGCGCCGAAATACGCCGCGCCCGAGATGGAAACCGCCGCAAGCTATCGCCAGCTGGACGGTAAATGGGATATGGCGTCGCAAAATCCGGGCGTGCCGGACACGGCCCATTGGTGGACGGTGTTTCAGGATGACGCGCTGAACGCGCTGGCCGATCAGGCGATGGCGAATAATACCGATCTGGCGGCGGCGCTGGCGCGGCTTGAACAGGCGCGCGCTTTGTATCGCGGCGCGCGGTCGGGGCTTTTGCCGTCCGTGGATGCGGGGGCGAATGCGACGCGCTCGGATGCGGGCGGCGCGGGATCGAAGCCGGAAAATTCTTTTGCCTTGTCGGGCGTTGTATCCTATGAAGCCGATCTGTTCGGGCGCGTGCGTGACAATGTGGCGGCTTCGCGCGCCGACAAAAAAGTCGCCGAGGCCTTGTTCGCGCAAATCCGTCTGGCGATACAGGCCGATGTCGCGGAAACCTATTTCACGCTGCTGACGCTGGATACCGAGCGCGACGTGCTGCGCCGCACGTTGACGTTGCGCGAGGAGGCGGAAAAGCTTCTCGCTGCGCGCTACCGCGAGGGCGAGGTCGGCGAACAGGATTATCTCCAGGCCAAGGCGGAATTATCCTCGACGCGCGCGGCGCTTGCGGCGCTGGACGAGGCGCGCAGCCGCACTGAACACGCGCTGGCGGTATTGGTCGGGCGGCATCCGTCGAATTTCCTTTTCGCCGAAAAGAAACTACCCGAGATTTTGCCCGTGATTCCGGCGGGTCTGCCGTCGCAATTGCTGGAACGCCGTCCTGACATCGCGGCGGCGCAGGAGAAAATGGCGGCGGCCAATGCCCGCATCGGTGTGGCGCGCGCGGCGTTCTTTCCGGTGTTAAACCTGACGGCTTCGGGCGGGTTTGAATCAAACGAGCTGGCCGATATTTTCAAATGGTCGAGCCGTTCCTGGGCCTTGGGGCCGTTGATGGGCACAGCCTTGTCGTTGCCGCTTTTCGACGGCGGCCGCCGCGCGGCGGAGCTGGATTTTGCCCGTTCTGGCTTTGATGAATCTGTCGCGCAATATCGCGGCTCGGTGCTGGTGGCGTTCCGCGAGGTCGAGGACGCGCTTGTGTCGCTGCGGTTGAAATCGGAACAGGCCAAACATCTGTTCGAGGCGGCTTCGGCAGCGGGACAGGCGGCGCGTTTGTCGAATTTGCGCTACCGCGAGGGCGAGAGCGACTATCTCGAAGTGATCCAGACCCAGCGCGACGAGTTGAACGCGCAGCGCGCCTATAGCCAGACCCAAGGCGCGCGTTTTGTGGCGACGGTGGCCCTGATCCGAGCGCTTGGTGGAGGTTGGGGCGGGGGCTGAAAAGCCGAGTAATATAATTACCCACCTTAATCGGTAAAACACACCACATCTTGTGGATAACTCGGCTTGTTCGTCTAAGTTTAGCGGTTGCGCCGCCGACCAGAATCCCCCCAAGATGCACCCCCTGACCTTCCCCTGTCAGAACCCATAATCCGGAACAAACCAAAGGTGTGCGGCCATGCTGGCTCCCTATATTGACGGTGCGGCGATCGCCAAGTCATGGCGACTGATCCAGATGAAGCTGCGCGCGCAATTCGGGGAGGAAATCTATCGCCAATGGCTGTCCGACATGGCGCCCGTCGCCATCGAGGATGACGCGCTGGTGGTTTCCGTGCCGCATAATCTGACCGCGCAATGGCTGGTGCTGCAAAAAGCCGACGAGGCGATGCTGCACGTGCTGCGCGAGGAATGGCCGGGCCTGCGCCGGATACGCTGCATGAAATCGGCTGCGCCCGAAGGGCAGGAATCGCTTTTTGCCGCTGCGCCCAAAATCGAAACGCCCGCCGCGGCAAGCGACCCGGCAAGCGGCCTCGATCCGCGTTTCACCTTTGAAAATTTCGTCGTCGGCAAGCCCAACGAATTGGCCTATGCCGCCGCGCGGAAATTGGCCGAAAGCGACACGGTCGCCTTCAACCCGCTTTTCCTCTATGGCGGCGTCGGTCAAGGTAAAACCCATTTGATGCACGCCATCGCGCACGCGATCAAATCGCGCAACCCCGAGCGCCAGGTCTTGTATCTGTCGGCGGAAAAATTCATGTATCGCTTCATCCGCGCGCTGCGCTTCAAGGACACGATGGCCTTCAAGGAACAATTCCGTTCCGTCGACGTGCTGATGATTGACGACGTGCAGTTCATTGCGGGCAAGGATTCGACGCAGGAAGAGTTTTTTCACACCTTCAATGCGCTGATCGATCAGCGCAAACAGATCATCCTCTCGGCGGATAAAAGCCCTTCCGATCTCGACGGCATTGAAGACCGCCTGAAATCGCGGCTTTCCTGGG
Source organism: uncultured Alphaproteobacteria bacterium (assembly GCA_965651535.1). Lineage (GTDB taxonomy): Bacteria > Pseudomonadota > Alphaproteobacteria > Micavibrionales > SZUA-601 > JAQGJA01. Next base: position 8,413 of record CBFGSX010000026.1, read on the forward strand.
GTCTTGTGGCCGACATCCATCCCAGCACCTATGAATTGCGTCTGGGCATTCTCCAGGCCAAGGCCGAAAAATCGGCCACGCCCGTGCCCAAGGCCGTGCTGGAATTTCTGGCGCACAAGATCACCAGCAATATCCGCGAGCTCGAAGGCGCGCTGAACCGCCTTGTCGCCCATGCCGAGCTGATCGGCCGCCCGATCACGCTGGAAAACACGCATGACGTGCTGGCCGATCTGCTGCGCACCTATGACCGCAAAGTGACGCTCGACGATATCCAGAAAAAAGTCTGCGAGCATTTCGGCTTGAAAATGGCGGATCTGCACGGGGCGCGGCGCTCGCGCCATTTGGCCCGCCCGCGCCAGATGGCCATGTATCTGTGCAAGCAACTGACGACGAAATCCCTGCCGGATATCGGGCGCTCTTTCGGGGGGCGCGACCATACCACCGTGCTGCACGCCGTGCGCAAGGTCGAGGATCTGATCCGCACCGAGGCGCAAGTGGCCGAGGATGTGGAACTCCTCCGCCGCGCCCTGCAAAGGGGCTAGATTTTTAACGGTTCTACGGGGCCGCCTTGTGACAATCTGTTGTTGACAAGGGGTGAATGTAGGATTAGTGCTTGAAAATCAACCTTGTGGGGGAGTTTCCAATGAGACGAATTTTGTTTATTGTCGCGGCCACCTTCTTGTTGGCGGCCTGCCAGACGGCGCAGCAACACGCCGCAGGTGTTCAACAGGCTCAGGGTGACAACCTGACCGTCGGAAAGGTTCAAAGCGAAATTCGCAAAGGCATGACGGGGGCGCAAGTTGCCGAAGTCCTTGGGTCACCGAACATTGTTTCGACAGATGAACAAGGGCGCGAAGTCTGGATTTACGATAAGATTTCCACGTTGCGCGTTGTCTCGGCCAGCCAAGGCGGTTTGTTGCTCGGCGGTGTTGCCGGGGGCGGTGCTGGCGGCGGTTTGTTCGGCGGGAGTATGAGTTCTGCTGCCGGGGCCGCGTCCACATCGCAACGCACTCTGACAATTATTATCAAGTTCGACAGCAATCGTCGTGTTCGCGATTACCAGTATCATACATCCTCTTTCTAGGAACGCATAATAGATGAAGAAATTTTTGATAATCTGTGTCGCAGCGCTTTCTTTGGCGGCATGCCAGCAGACGATTCCAAAAGAAGCACTGGAGCTCTCGTCGGAGAGTCTGCAATGGCGTCAACAGCAGACGCGGCGTTTCGATACGGCAAATGAAAGAAACCTTTTGATTGCCAGTTCTCAGCTTCTGCAGGATTTGGGTTACACGATAGAAGAAAGCGAAGTTGGTTTGGGCGTGGTCTTGGGAGTAAAGGATCGCGATGCGGTCGAGGCCGGACAGGTCGCGGCCAAAATTATCATGGCCGGGCTGTTTGGGGCGAATATGCCGATTGATGCCAAGCAAAAGATTCGTGCATCCGTGGTCACCCGCCGTGTTGGATCAAAGTCGACCAATGTCCGTGTGACGTTTCAGCGTATCGTCTGGAGCGATATGGGGCAAATCAGCCGCCTCGAGCGTATCGAAGACGAGGCGATTTATCAGGACTTTTTCTCAAAACTATCGAAATCCGTCTTTCTGACGGCCAATCAGATTTAAGGTGTAGCCATGAAAAAATTGTTTGCCGTTCTTGTTGTTTCGAGCCTTTCTTTGACTGGATGCGCCACAAATTCACTCGATCATGTGATGGCCTCCGAGGAATCCCAGGTTCAGCTGCGTCAAATTCAGTCCCGGGCTTTCAATACGACGGATCGTAATAAGGCTTTGCGCACGACGATTGCGACCTTACAAGATTTGGGATTCGTTATTGACAAGGCGGATAGCGATTTGGGAACGGTCAGCGCAACGAAATTGGACGGCTATATGCTGCGCATGACGGTTTCCGTCCGTCCGCGCGGAAAAACTCAAACGTTGGTGCGCGCTTCCGGCCAATATCAGGACAAACCCGTCACACAACCGGAGCCTTATCAGCAATTCTTTGCAGCCCTTCAAAAGGCGATGTTCCTGACCGCGCATCAAGTTGATTGATAAGGGTTGTTCGGGCTTGAAACCCCCAGATAAAACCGCCCCTTTCGAGGCATAATTCCCCTTGCGTTTTGCCGTATTCCGGGTAAATTAATGAGAAGTTAACGAAACATTAATTCTATCGGTCTGGCCATGAAATTCTCCGTCGAACGCTCCGATCTTTTGAAAGCTCTTTCCCACACCCAAAGCGTGGTGGAGAAGCGTACCACCATCCCGATCCTGTCGAACATCCTGCTGGGTGCCGAGGGCAACCAGCTGGCCCTGTGCGCCACCGACATGGATCTCGAGATTGTCGACGTCATCCCCGCCAATATCGGCGAGACGGGCTCAACTACGGTTCCGGCGCATACGCTCTATGACATTGTGCGCAAGCTGCCCGACGACGTGACCATCAACTTTGCGCTGAACGAGGGCGGTAACACGTTGACCCTGACGGCCGGGCGCTCGACCTATAAGCTGGGCTGCTTGCCGCGCGAGGATTTCCCGGAAATGGCTTCGCCCAAAGTGGCCAACAGCTTTACCTTGCCTGCGACGACTTTGCGCAACCTGATCGACCGCACACGCTTTGCCATGTCGACCGAGGAAACGCGTTATTACCTGAACGGCATCTATTTCCACGCCGCCGAAGAGGCGGGCGAGGCGGTGCTGCGCGCCGTCGCCACGGACGGCCATCGTCTGGCGCGCTACCAGATCGCGCTGCCTGCGGGCGCTTCGGGTTTCCCGGGCGTGATTCTGCCGCGCAAGGCGGTGCTCGAGATGCGCCGCTTGCTGGACGAGGCGGGCGAAGATATCCGCGTCGAAGTGTCGGAGAAAATGGTGCGCTTCGCCTTTGACCGCGTCACGCTGACGACCAAGGTGATTGACGGCACTTTCCCCGATTACGAGCGCGTCATTCCGCAAGGTAACGACAAGACGCTCGAGGTTGACCCCAAATCCTTCACCCGCGCGGTCGACCGCGTGGCGACCGTCGCCGCCGAGAAAACCCGCGCCGTGAAAATGAGTGTGAAAAAAGGCATGATGACGTTGTCGGCCAATAACGACAACGGCTCCGCCGTCGAGGAGGTCGAGGCAAATTGCAGCAGCGACAACGCGCTCGAGATCGGTTTCAACGCGCGTTATCTGCTGGATGTGACGCAGCTGATCCAGGGCGAGAATTGCCGTTTCCTGATCGGCGACGCGGCCAGCCCGGCCATCGTGCAGGACAATAATGATCCGACCAGCCTTTATGTGCTGATGCCGATGCGCATTTGACGGGTGTGATGGCTCTGGCCGCGCCCGTTCTTCAATCCTCATCTTCCTGCCATGGCGGCCTGACGGCTTTGGGCCTGCAGGCTTTCCGTTCCTATGAATTTACGCGTTTCGACGCGTCAGCGCAGCAGCTGGTGCTGCTGGGCCCCAACGGTGTGGGTAAGACCAATATTCTCGAGGCGATCAGCCTGTTGGCGCCGGGCCGCGGGTTGCGTGGTGCATCGCCTGCCGAATGGCGGCGGATAAACGACACCGCGCCGTGGAAGATCGTGGCGACGCTCGAGGATGGGGCGCGGATTGCTACTGGCGCGCCCGCTGAAAATCCGGATTCACCGCGTCGCGTGACTTTTTATGACGACAATGCGCTTGGCGCGCAGGCGGAGCTGGCGGAAATTCTCGCGGTGGTATGGCTGACGCCGCAAATGGACGGGTTGTTTCTGGACGATGCGACGGCGCGCCGCAAATTCATCGACCGGCTGGTGGCGGCGGCACATCCGGCCCATGCCGCGCATCTGGCGCGTTACGAGCACGCGTTGAAGCAACGTAATAAATTGCTGAAGGAACGCGCCGCCAACGCGTTGATCCGCTCGCTTCATCCCGTGCTGGTGGCCGAAGGCGTGGCCATTGCCGCCGCGCGCGTCGAAAAAATTGATCAGCTCAACGCCGCTTTTGCTGGCATGGAAACACCGTTCCCCTTGCCGCATTTGGCTTGGGAAGGGGTGATTGAAAACGCGCTGCGCGAAAAAGCGGCACGCGTGGTTGAGGCGGAATTTGCCGCCTTGCTCGACGCATCGATCGCCGAGGATAAAATCATCGGTCAGACAAGGCGCGGCGTGCATCGTTCGGATGTTTCCGTCCGGCACACGGAAAAAAACATCCCGGCTTCGCAATGTTCGACCGGAGAGCAAAAGGCGCTGTTGTTGTCTCTTGTTCTGGCGCATGCGCAATGGCTGAAAGCGGTGCAGCCGGATCGTCCGCTTATTCTTCTTCTTGACGAGGTAGCGGCGCATCTGGATGAAACGCGGCGCGCGCAGCTCTTTTCATGGATCGAAAGCATCCCGGCCCAGACATGGCTGACGGGAACGGATCAGGCGTTGTTCGCGCCTCTTGCAACGGCCTGGCGTATGAAATTGCCTATTGAATGACGGGCGTTGCCGCGGACAGCATCCAATCGTCCAGTGCCGTGCGGAAATTTTCCCGCATCCACGCCCCCAGGAAGGGCAAAGGCAGGCCGCGCTCGGCCAGCTTCAGGAATTGCTCGATCGGGTTAACCGGCTTGGGCAGGATTTCCAAAGTTACGGCGCTGGAATCCGGGATCTTCGCCAGAGTTCTGGCCGCCAGAACAGCGCTATCCAATCCACCTAAAGCGTCGACCAGCCCGATCTCCTTGGCCTGTTGTCCCGTCCAGACGCGGCCTTGGGCGATTTTCTCAACATCTTCGGGCGCCATCTCGCGGCCTTCGGCAACGCGTTGCACAAAGGCGCGATAAGTGCGGTCGATCGTTTCCTGCATTTTGACGCGGCTGGCGTCGGAATAGGGGCGGTTGGGCGACCATAAATCGCTTTGCCCGTCCTGAGGGATGACTTCCCAATTCAGGCCGATCTTTTCCCACAATCCGCCCAGCTCCATCTTGCCACCGAACACGCCGATAGACCCGGTCAAGGTGCCCGGCTGGGCGACGATGGCGTTGGCCGTGGTGCTCATCCAATAGCCGCCAGACGCCGCCGTATTGCTCATCGAGACGATGACGGGCTTGCGTGCGCGGGCCAAATGGACGGCGCGGCGAATATGATCGGCGGCCAAAGGCGTGCCGCCGGGGCTGTCGACGCGCAGGATGATGGCCCGGATATCGGCTTTTTCGGCGGCGGATTGAATCGCATTGGCCACGCCCTCGGCCGAGGCGATGTCGCGTGCCATGGCTTCTTCCGGACTGACGGTGGTAAGCGCGCCGCGAACGTGAATCAGCGCGATTTTTTCGCCCGGAATGGGGCGCGGCCCGGTGGCCCGGTAAACGGCAAGGTCGACGGGCGTCGCGCCGTCGGATTTTTGTTCGAGAGAGGCGTTGAATTCGTCGGGATAGCCCATGGCGTTAATCAGGCCTAGCGCGAGCGCTTCGTCGGCGGGAAGCGGTGCTTGCCGCATCAGGGTTTCGACCGTTTCGCGCTCCAGGGCGCGGTTGGCGGCAATGTCGGTGACAAACTGGTTATGCAGATCGTCGATCAGGGATCGGATCATCTCGCGGTTCTCGTCGCTGATGGTATCGCGCATGACGATCTCGGGATAGGATTTGTATTTACCCGCGTGCAGAATTTCACCGCGCACGCCAATTTTTTCCAAAGTGTTTCGTGCAAAAGGGATCTCGGCAGAAAGTCCGGTGATGGCCAGATCGCCCATCGGCGGCAGCCAGATTTCATCGAAAGCGGCGGCCAGCCAGTATTCCGTCATGGCCGGGCCGCTGCCCAGATCGTCGGCGAAGACGCTGGCGAATTTTCCGCTGCGGCGGAACTTGTCGATGGCTGCGCGTAACTCCTGCGTGGCGGCGATGCCGAAACGCCCGTCCTTCAGTCGCAGGGACAGGCCGACAACGCGTGTATCCTGTCGGGCGACTTCCAGAGTCTGGATCAGCCCGTGCAGCGTCAAGGGAGGGGTGCGTCTGCCGAATGCCGTCAACAGCCCTGCTCTGGGCGGGGTTTCCGGCAGGTCACGCGCAATCTCCAGCGTCAGCACCATGCGCGGCGGCAGATTCCTGGGCAGGTTGTCGCGCTTCATCGAGGACAGGCCGATGACGACGACAACAACCGAAAACAGGATGAATCCGATTACGGCGAAAAAAGTGACGAAGAATTTCTTCATGGCAGCAATCCGGGCTTGGGTTTATCGGCGGTGCGCGGTTTTTTCTCGCGCTTGAAGCTCCATTTGACGACCGTCTCGCGGTCGGTGCTGTGACCCGTCAGGACAATCTGCATGGTTGATTTCGACGCCTCGCCGGGCTGCGGGTGATAAAGGCTTTCCTCCAGAGACAGCTGCGCGCCGGAACAGCGGAAGCGCCACCCCGCACCCGAGCGCAGACGCAGCAGCACGGCGGCATTGTTGCCCGTCAGCGACGCGCGCACATCGGGGTGCAGGTGGAATCGAATGGCAAAGGGATGGCCCGCCGTCCCGACCAGCGTGTCCTGTCCGCGGAAATCTTCGCCGCCATCGCCTAAGTAAAGCTGGCGCGTGTGCAAAACACCCAAAGCGGTGTGATAGCCGTCATGGGTGGCGGCGACGAGCATTTGCTCGCGCGTCGACTCCTCGTGCAGGTGGATGGTCTTGGGTGCGCGCACGATACCGCCATCGGGACGCAGGCCCACAGCGTTGGTGTTGGCGACGGTCAAAGCGGAATGTGCGGCGGTTTGGCGCAGGGCGAAGCCCATCGGGTTGAGCTTGGACAGGCTGCCGGCATGGCCGCAATTCACGACGACGCGTTCGCGCGCGACGGAAAACTCAAAAGCCAGCGGCGCGGCATGGATTTGCGCGGCGTAAAAATTCTCCGGCGGCGTGCCGACATCGAACAGCACCAGCGAACGACCCAGATTGAGGCGTTCGTAACCGGTATGCGGCGCCGAGGCTGCGGTTTTTCCGGCGGCGTGCGCCTGTTGCAGGATCATTTCAAAACGCTGCACATCGCCTTCGGACGCGCCGTTGAACAGCGTCAGCGCGCCGTCGCCGTGGCGGTAAAAACGCAGGATCGGCGCCATGGCGTGAATGGTGGCGTGCAGAATATCCGGCACGGCCAGCCCCGCGCCGCGCAGCGCCGCGCGAATGTCGATCAGGTGGCATAAGACTTGCGCGTGCGTCGACGGGTTGCGCTCGATATGGCCGCCATCGGGCAGGATCTGCGCGCGCAGCTCGTCATGCAAAAGGGTCAAAGCCTGGAACAGGCGCGTCTGCTGCTGCGGCAAAGCCAGACAGCTATAGATCCATCCGCGCAAGGCGGCGATCAGCGCCGCGCCCTTGACGTTGCCGGGCAAAGCGCGGCCCAGATAGCGCGATTGTTTCTGGATGGCGGCAAAGACCGTCTGGCGGTATCCGTCATCGGCGCTGCCGAGGAAGAAATCATGCAGACCGATCCACGAAGCCAGCCGCGTGCCGACAATATCGGGCCGCCAGGCGACGGCGTCCCAGCGTTTGTGGTGCTGGAGCCAGTCGCGCACAAGACCGCGCGCCGCCAGCCGCGCCGCGTCGCCGCCCAGACTGCGCAGATCGCGCAGCCACTCAAAGCCGTGCAGAGCGGAAAGAAAATCCGGGTTGGCGCCGTCGGGTTTCCACGGCGCGGGATCGCCTTGGAAGCTTTGTCCGGCGAAATTGAATTTGCCCGCGACGATCTGGCGGCCCGAAGCGGCGGAGCCTCCCCACGGGTCGGGCGGCGTCACGGCCAGACGGTCGGGCGTTTTCGGCCCGAAAAAAACCGCCAGCACCGGATGATCGGCGATGATCTGCCACAAAGTCGGCTTGGGCGGTTTCTTGGCCGATTTACGAACGGCCGTGGTGCGGCGCAAGGCAGCGGACGGGGCGGGGCGTTTTTCGGTCATGCCGCGCCCCCTTGTCTCAAATTCGTGAACGCGCCGCCGAACAGCGCGCTGCCGCTGACCAGCGTGGTCGCACCGGCGGCGATGGCGCGCGGCGCGGTTTCGTTGTTGATGCCGCCGTCGACCATGATGTCGAGGGCGGGGAATTGATGCTTGAGCGCGGCGGCCTTGCGGATTTTGTCCGTCACGTCGATGAAATCCTGTCCGCCGAAGCCGGGCTTGACGCTCATGATCAAAATGCGGTCGAGAAGCGCGAAGGTCTCGGCGGCGATCGCCTCGAAAGGCGTTTCGGGATTGAGGACAAGCCCCGCCCCCAATTTACGGTCGCGGATTTTTTTCAGATTGCCCGCCAGATCGCCTGTCGATTCAAGATGGATGCTGATGCTGTCGGCGCCCGCCTCGGCAAAGGCGTCGATCCAGCTTGAAGGGTTTGTGACCATCAGATGCGCGTCAAAGGGCAGCGTCGTCACCTTGCGCAAATCGCGCATAATGGCCGGGCCGAAGGTCAGGTTGGGGACGAAATGCCCGTCCATGATGTCCCAATGGAAAAGGTCGACGCCCACGCGCTCGATCTCGCGCAGATCGTCTTCAAGACGCGCGAAATTGGCGGCCATAACCGATGCGGCGATGCGAACGGAAGTCATGCTCCTTTTTACCCGCCGCCCGCCGAAATGAAAAGCCCTCACCCCCTGTTTTAAGGGGTAAATTCAGGAAAAAACCGTCATTCCCGCGCAAGCGGGACTCCAGTAAAAAAACGATGATTTTATGTTGCCCGATCCCCGCCTGCTCGGGGATGACGTATGGGGGAAATTACATCCCCGTATAGCGCGGGCCGCCGCCCCCTTCGGGGGTCGTCCAGTCGATATTCTGGGTGGGGTCCTTGATATCGCAGGTTTTGCAGTGGACGCAGTTCTGGGCGTTGATCTGC
>CBFGSX010000027.1:0-17073 GCA_965651535.1 uncultured Alphaproteobacteria bacterium
GGGCCGGGGCTTTTCATCATGGACGGGCTGCAGGAAACGGCCTATCTGATCGGCAATCCCAAAAAGAAAATCTCCTATCGTGCCGTGCGCAACAACGCCGAATTCCAGAAACAGGCCAAGGCGATCAGCCACCAACTCTCTTTGGATCTGTCGTCGAACGCCTCGGCGACGAAGCCTCCGCGCTTCGACTGATCCGCCTCTCTTGAGCCTCCGCGCCCGCCGTGTTAGCGTCTGGGGACGTTTTCAACACCGCGATTGGGTTGCCATGAAATTCGCCTTTATCAAAGAAGTCACGCCGCTGGAAAGCCGCGTCGCCGTCACCCCGGATATCGCCAAGCGCCTTGTGCATGACGGGTTTGCCGTCGTGATGCAGTCCGGCGCGGGCGAAGAGGCCGGTTATCCGGACGAGGCCTATGCCGCGGCGGGCGTCAAAACGATCCTGACCGACGTAGCCGAAGTGCTGGGTCAGGCGGATATCCTTGCCAAGGTGCAGGCGCCGTCTTTTGCCGAGGTCAAGGCGCTGCCCGACGGCGCGACGGTGATCGCGCTGATGGATCCTTACAAGAACGCGGTTTTGTTCGACGCGTTCAACGCCAAACGGATCAACGCCTTTGCGCTGGAACTTGTGCCGCGCACGACGCGCGCGCAAAGCATGGATGTGTTGTCGTCTCAGGCGAATTTGGCGGGCTATCGCGCCGTGCTCGAAGCGGCTTCCGTTTTCCCCAAAGCCTTCCCGATGTTTATGACGGCGGCCGGCACCATCGCGCCCGCGCGCGTCTTTGTCATGGGCGCGGGGGTGGCGGGACTTCAGGCCATCGCCACGGCCAAGCGCCTCGGCGCGATCGTGTCGGCCACCGATGTGCGCATGGCGGCCAAAGAACAGGTGGAATCCTTGGGCGCGTCATTCGTGATGGTCGAAGACGAAGAGACCAAGGCGGCGGAGACCTCCGGCGGCTATGCCAAGGAAATGTCCGACGAATACAAAAAGAAACAGGCGGCGCTGGTTGCCGGGCATATCGCGAAACAGGATGTCGTCATCACCACGGCGTTGATCCCCGGGCGGCCCGCGCCCGAGCTGGTGACCGAGGAAATGGTCAAATCCATGAAGCCGGGCAGCGTGATCGTCGATCTGGCGGCGGCGCAGGGCGGTAACTGCAAATTGACCGAGGCCGACCGCGTCGTGAAAAAACACGGCGTGACGCTGCTCGGCTGGACGAATTTCCCCGCGCGCATCGCCCAGGACGCCTCCATGCTTTTCGCGAAGAACCTGCAAAATTTCACGGCGCTGATCGTCGATCCGCGCGGGCCGATTTTGAATCTCAACTGGGATGACGATATCGTCAAAGCCTGCGGCCTGACCTCGGGCGGGCAGAAGATCCACCCGAATTTCGGCGGCGTGCCGCTGATGGTCAATTCGGGGAACGCCGCGTGAGCCAGCCGCTTTTGACGCGGCGGCAATTCATGGGCTTGAGCGCGGCGGCCGGAGCGGGCGCGGCCTGGACGACCAGCCTCTATGCGCGCAGCTTTTTCGACACATTGACCGTGACGGAATATGCGATTGCGTCGCCGCGCTGGCCGCAGGAAAACGGCACGCTGAATATGGCCTTCCTCAGCGATCTGCACGTCGGATGCCCGTCGGTCGATCTCGAAACGCTGGAAAAAATCGTGCAACAGGTGAATGCGCTCCAGGCCGATATCATTTTGCTGGGCGGGGATTATGTGACGCGCAGCCCCGGCGCGCAATTTTACCGCCGCGTCCCGCCGCGCGACATTGCCCGGCATTTGCGGCGTCTGGCCGCGCCTTTGGGCGTTTACGCGGTGCTGGGCAATCACGATTGGGCGGCGCATGGCTCGGCGGTCGGCCGCGCGCTGGAAGAAGAGGGCATGACGGTGCTGGAAAACGCGGCGGTGCCGATTGATGGACGCGCCCGGCGTTTCTGGATCGCGGGGCTGGCCGATTATCTGATGCGACGCGCCGATTATGCCGGGACGATGGCGAAAATCCCCGGCGGCGAGCCGACGATCATGCTGTCGCATGACCCCTTTACCTTCAAGGATGTCACCGGCGGCCCGGTGCTGCAATTATCCGGTCATACGCATGGCGGGCAGGTGACGCTGCCTTTCGTGGGCGGGGTGACGAATCCGACGCCGGGCGCGCCGCTGGACTGGCTTTACGGCGAGATACGCAACGGCGAAGACCGCATGATTATCTCCAGCGGCGTCGGCACCAGCGTGTTGCCCGTCAAGAACACGCCATGCGAAGTCTTGAGGATTGCGCTTTCGCCGGGTCTTGAGTCGCGCGGCTGAACCCATTAGAGTAAGACAGTTTTATACCAAGGATGCCCCATGACTCCGCAGCAGCTTCAGGACACTTCCCGTAACCTTGACGCCAAAATGTCCGAGTTGATCAGCCGGCTCAAGGCGGTGCAGATGGAGCTGGCGAATTTTACCGGTCGCGCCGCCGAAAGCGTCGGCGCATTGTCGGATCAGGCGGCGGGCGCATCGGTGTCCGGTAATTTTTTCCTTGATGCTCTGACTGTGTTCATCCTGGCGGCGTTTGTCGGCTATTACGTGGTCTGGAACGTGACCCCGGCGCTGCACGCGCCGTTGATGGGGATCACCAACGCGATCTCGTCGGTCATCATCGTCGGCGCGTTGATCGCGGCGGGGCCGACTTTGTTCGGCATCGCCAAGATTTTCGGCTTTATCGCCATTATTCTGGCTTCGGTGAATATCTTCGGTGGATTCGTCGTCACGAACCGCATGCTCGAGATGTTCAAGAGCAAGAAGCGAAGCGATGGCAAGCCGAAGGCTTGACTGAGCGAAGTCCCGGACAGCGCGCATTGGCGCGCGTGATCCGGGAACTGGAATGGAATTTAGCTGAGCTCCCCGCTTGCGCGGGGAAGTTGAAAAAGGAAAAATGAATAATGCACTCGATTATTTCCCTTTCTTACTTGATCGCCTCTGTATGCTTTATCATGGCATTGCGCGGGTTGTCGCATCCCGAGAGCTCGCGCCGCGGCGTGCTTTACGGCGTGATCGGCATGGCGCTGGCCATCGGCGCGACGCTGTTGTCGCCGGCGGTGAAATCCTATGTCCTGCCCGTTTTGGGTATCGCCATCGGCGGCGCGATCGGCACGGGGATCGCAAAAAAAGTCGCCATGACCGCGCTGCCGCAACTGATGGCGGCGTTCCATTCGCTGGTGGGTCTGGCGGCGGTGTTTGTCGCGGCGGCGGCGTTTTTTCATCCGGAATCCTACGGCATCGGCACGGCGGGCGCGATCAAGATCGGCAGCCTTGTGGAAATGGCGCTGGGCGTGGCGATCGGCGCGGTGACTTTTACCGGCTCGATCGTGGCCTTCGGAAAACTCCAGGGCGTGATCTCGGGCAAGCCGCTGGTTTTCAAGGGGCAGCACATCCTCAACGCCGCTATCGGTTTTGCGATTCTGGTCTGCATCGTCTTGTTGTGCCTGACGCAATCGCCGTTCTTTTTCCTGTTGATCGTCGCGTTGTCGCTTTTGATCGGCGTGCTGATGATCGTCCCGATCGGCGGCGCCGATATGCCGGTGATCGTGTCGATGCTCAATTCCTATTCGGGATGGGCGGCGGTCGGGATCGGCTTTACGCTCCAGAACACGTTGTTGATTGTCACGGGCGCGCTGGTCGGCGCCTCTGGTGCGATCCTGTCCTATATCATGTGCAAGAACATGAACCGTTCGTTCCTTTCGGTGGTGCTGGGCGGCTTCGGTGCCGAGGACGGCGCGGGCGGCGGCCCGGCCATCCCGGCGGACAAGGCGGTCAAGATCGGAGCGGCGGACGATGCGGCCTTTATCATGAAGAACGCCGAAAGCGTCATCATTGTCCCGGGCTACGGCATGGCCGTGGCCCAGGCCCAGCACGCGGTCAAAGAAATGGCCGATTTGCTCAAGGCGGCGGGCGTCAAGGTGCGCTATGCGATCCATCCCGTCGCGGGCCGTATGCCCGGCCATATGAACGTGCTGTTGGCCGAGGCGAATGTGCCCTATGACGAGGTGTTCGAGCTGGACGAGATTAACCGCGAATTCCCGCAATGCGACGTGGCTTTCGTCGTCGGCGCCAACGACATCACCAATCCGGCGGCCAAGGACAACCCGGCCAGCCCGATTTACGGCATGCCGATTTTGGATGTGTCCAAGGCCAAGACGGTTTTGTTCGTCAAGCGTTCCCTGGGCAGCGGCTATGCGGGGATTGAAAATGAGCTGTTCTTCCGTCCCAATACGATGATGCTGCTGGATAACGCCAAGAAAATGGTCGAGCATATTATCAAGGCACTCTAATTCTTTTTTAAGAACTGGGCGCCCAGAGTAATAAAGAAAAGGAGCGTCGCGCCATGGCCGTCAAAAAGAAAAAAACCGCAAAGAAATCCGTATCCAAAAAGAGCGCAAAAAAGGGATCTTTGATCCTCGACAAAAAAGCGGAAAGTTTCCTTTACGAATATCTGAACAACCCGTCGCCGGTCGGCTTCGAGGCCGAGGGCCAGAAAATCTGGCTGAAATATCTCAAGCCCTATAGCGACGACAAGATCGTCGATGCCTATGGCACGGCGGTGGCGGTGATCAATCCCGGCAAGAAATACAAGGTCGTGATCGAGGCGCACTCGGACGAGATTTCATGGTTCGTGAAATACATCACCGATGACGGTTATCTGTATCTCGAGCGCAATGGCGGCTCTGATCACCAGATCGCGCCCTCGATGCGCGTCAATATCCACGGCGACAAGGGCGTCGTGCCGGGCGTGTTCGGCTGGCCCGCCATTCATGTGCGCGATCCCGCCAAGGAAGAACAGCCCAGCAAAAACAATCTGTTCATCGATATCGGCGCCAAGAACAAGGACGAGGCGCTCAAGATGGGCGTGCGCGTCGGCTCCGTCATCACCTATGTCGACGGGCTGACCGAGCTGAACAAGAAGTTTTATGTCGGCCGCGCTTTGGATAATCGCATGGGCGGCTTTATCATCGCGCAGGTTGCGCGCCAGATAAAGGAAAAGCGCATCAAGCTGCCTTTTACCTTGTATGTCGTCAATTCCGTTCAGGAAGAGATCGGCTTGCGCGGGGCCGAGATGATCTCGCGCCGCCTCAAGCCGGATGTCGCAATCTGCACGGATGTCACGCATGACACGCATTCGCCCGTCTATAACCGCCGCATCCACGGCGATATCGCCTGCGGCAAGGGGCCGGTTCTGACCACGGGCCCGGCGGTGCAGAACAACGTGTTGAAATTCATTTCGGACGTCGCCGAAAAGAAAAAGATCAAATTCCAGCGCCAAGTCGTTTCACGCTCGACGGGCACGGATACGGACAGCTTTGCCTATTCCGCCGAAGGCGTGCCCTCGGCGCTGATTTCCCTGCCGCTCAAATATATGCACACCACGGTGGAGACCGTGCAGAAGGATGATATCCAGGGTTGCATCGACCTGTTTATCGCCGTGCTGACAAGCCTCAAGGGCAATGAAGGCTGGAAATATTTATAAAACATTCCGTCATACCAAGTCGTAACCCTTGCGCAAGCGAGGGTCTGCCCGGTGTGTCCGTTATTTCTATGGACCCCCGCTTTCGCAGGGGTTGCGTGTAAAGAGAGCTAATACGCCGCGCGTTTGCTTGTATCGGTGAAATAGCGGTGGATCACGTCGGCGACGGCGCGGCCCAGTTTGCGCCGATAGCCCGGATCGCTCAGGTTCTTGGCCTCGATCTTGTTCGACAGAAAGCCCAGCTCGATCAGGACGCTGGGGACATCCGGTGCTTTCAGCACGGCAAAGCCCGCGCTGCGGTGGGGGCGCTGGGGCAGCATGGATACGCCTTTGCCGCGAAAAGTGGATACGACCGTCTCGGCCAGCACGCGCGACTGGTTCATCGTATCGCGCGTCACCAGATCGAGCAGAATGCCGGCGACATCCGAATCCACTTCCCCGACATTGACATTCACCAGATCGTCTGCGGCGTTCTCGCGTGCGGCCAGCTTCGCGGTCTCGGCATCCGAGGCCTTGTCCGACAGGGTATAGACGCTCGCGCCGCGCACGGCGGAGCGTCCGATGGTGTCGGCGTGCAAAGAGATGAACAGATCGGCTCCCGCCTGCCGCGCGATGCGCACGCGGTCGGGCAGCTTGATGAAGATATCGCTTTCGCGCGTCAATTTGACGCGGTATTTCCCTTCCTGCTCAAGAATTTTTTTCACTTCCTTGGCGACGGCCAACGTAATGTTCTTTTCATACGCGCCGTTGGCCGCAATGGCACCGGGATCGACGCCGCCATGCCCAGGATCAATCACGACCAGCGGCTTGGAGCGCGCGGGGGCGGGCGCCTTTTGCGTCGTCTTTTTCGGCGCAACCAGTGGCTGGATGTCGCCGTCTTCAGTCGTCGTGCCGCGCGTGGCGGTATCCTTTGCGCCGCCGCCTGTGAAAACCTTGTTGATATTCTGACGGAAGGTGATCGGATCGGCGTGTTTCAGGTCAAAGACGTAACGCCAGGGTCGACCCTGATCGGGCGGCAGACGGAAATGCTTGCCGATCACCATTGGCGTTTTGAGGTCAAGCACGATGCGCCGCGTATCCGTGCGGAATATGCTGTGGCGATAAGCCTTGATCGTGCCGGAAATATCCCCCTTGTTCATCGGCGCCGACCAGTTGGCTTTGGGGAAGTCGATGACGATACGCGGCGGATTGTTCAGGACAAAGGCGCGATAGGGCATGGCGTCGGCGGCGTCGATGGCCACGCGTGTCAAATTACCGT
The DNA here is from genome assembly GCA_965651535.1 of uncultured Alphaproteobacteria bacterium. Classification (GTDB taxonomy): domain Bacteria; phylum Pseudomonadota; class Alphaproteobacteria; order Micavibrionales; family SZUA-601; genus JAQGJA01. Next base: position 6,765 of record CBFGSX010000027.1, read on the forward strand.
TCTTGCCGAAGCGAATATCATGGATGCCCGCGGCCATAACGGAAGCCGTTGCAAGAAAAAACAGACAAAACGCCAGCACCCCTGATTTCATGGTTCCACCATAAGCAAGCGTTCCGGGACGGACAAGTGTTTTGCGCCTGTCTTTAGGCCGGACAAAGGCGTGGAACGCCAAGGCGGCGCTTTTCTGCGAGGAGGTTTTTGCAATTTTTCGACGATTTCCGGATGCGGGTAAAATCGGACGGCTTATCCCGGAACACGTGTTGAATCTTGGCAAAGGGCCTGCGTTTGCTGCGGCGGTGTTCCGAGGGGTAGAGCATCGAGGCTTGTGCGATCACCGATCGCGTCGGGACTTCCGGTATCAGCCTGTCGGCAAAACGCGCCGCTGCCATTTCTTCGCGGCGCGCCGGATAAAATAAAATCGCCTGCGTCGTCTTTTGTGCCAGCGTGCCCAAAGCTGTTCCGGCGCAGGCCCCGACCGCACCGGACAGGATATAACCCAGTGCCGCCCCGCCGACCGGAAGCGTCCAGCCAAAATTTCGGGCCATGTGGCGGGCGGGCGCAGCGATTTTCCGGCACAACATATTCTGGCGGGATTTTGTGAAAAGACGTCCGATTTCGTGCGCGACGATTTTATTTGCCGTCGCCGGGCTGTGATGGGCAAAATTTTCATTATAAACAAACTGTCCCGGGTCGGGCCGGAGCCGAAGGTCGTATCCCCCGCTGAAAGGGGTATAGTGCAGGGGTAAAGGCGTCGTCAGAAATTCTTGGCGTTGCGCCGCCGTCAGGCGCAAATAAGACAGGGTCTTGTCATCTGCTGCCGCCAAAAAGTCCCGGATACGGGTGACCGATGCATGGATCATCTCTTCGGCAATCGCGGCGTCAACAGGCAAGGGGAAGTCATCGTGCATCCGCTGTTTTAACCCATTTTCTTGGTTTATGTCAATGCAATCCCGGGTTTTCCTTCTTGCTCTTTAACCTTTGGCCCCCTATAGTCAGGCCTACAGATTTTGCCCATAAGGGGGCGGCGACGGTGATAACCTTATTTTCGCGGCGTCCGAAGGGTCAAATGACCGAATTGCCGGTCATTCAGGGATTTTTGGTGAGGCCGTTGTGACGGGATTTTTTATTCCCATTCAGTCATTTAATTTAATAGCGCCGATTCTGGCGCTGGCGTGGCTGGCGTCGCGATTGTTGGACAATGGAGGCGGCCGCCGCGCCGTTTTCGCGCGAATCGTCTAGGTTCGGCCACCACTTTTTCAAATCCCTGAGAACCGGCGCAACACCGCCCGCGCGTTTTCGCGCGGCCAAAAGGGGATTAACATGACGAAAAGAATGCTCATCGACGCGACGCAGGCCGAAGAAACCCGCATCGCCGTGATGGATGACGATTGCCTGGACAGCTACGATTTCGATTCCGCGGCGCGCAAGCTCATCAAGGGGAATATCTATCTGGCCAAGGTGACCCGGGTCGAGCCCAGCCTCCAGGCCTGTTTTGTGGAATATGGCGGCAACCGCCAGGGTTTTCTGGCCTTTACCGAAATTCATCCGGATTACTACAAGATTCCCGTCGAGGATCGCCAGGCGCTGATTGCCGAAGAGGCCGCCATCGACGAAGAGGATGAGAGTGAAGATGAAGCTGAATCGGCTGCCGCCGAGGCGCAGCCTTTGGAAAAAGACGCCGCCGAAATCAAAGTGGCGGCATCGTCCGACGACGAAAGTGACGACGACGAACCTTTGCCTGAAACGGCAAACCTGACGGAAGTGCCGCGCGACAATACGGTGGAAACCGTCGGCGGCACGGAAGAAGAGGACGACGAATCCAGCCAGAAACAGCGTGCCCGCCGGATCGGCCGTTTGCGTCGGCGCTACAAAATTCAAGAGGTCATCAAGCGCCGCCAGATCATGCTGGTGCAGGCGACCAAGGAAGAGCGCGGCGGCAAGGGCGCGGCGATGACCACCTATATTTCCCTGCCGGGACGTTACTGCGTGTTGATGCCGAACTCCCCGCGCGGCGGCGGTGTCAGCCGCAAGATCACCGATCCGCAGGCGCGTCGCAAGATGAAAGACTTGTTGACCGAGCTGGATTTGCCTGACGGTATGTCTGTTATTTTGCGCACGGCTGGGATGACGCGCACGCGCCTCGAGATCAAGCGCGACCTCGAATATTTGTTGAAACTCTGGCAGGAGATATGCGCCGAGACGATGCAATCGGTCGCTCCGGCGCTGGTTTACGAAGAAGCCGATATTTTCAAGCGCGCCGTGCGCGACCTGATGTCGCCCGATACGACCGAGGTGATCGTTGCCGGAAGCGAGGGCTTCGTGAAGGTGAAAAGCTTCATGCGCCAGATGGTGCCCGCCGCCGCCAAGCGCGTCTATTTCTATCGCGACCCGATGATTCCGCTGTTCCAGCGTTTCAACGTGGAGAAAAAGATTGCCGATATCTTCAGCCCACGCGTCGAGCTGAAATCGGGCGGTTATATCATCATCAACCCGACCGAGGCTTTGGTGTCGATCGACGTCAACTCCGGTCGTGCCACGCGCGAGCGTCATATTGACGATACGGCGCTGAAAACGAACCTCGAGGCGGCGGCGGAGATCGCGCGTCAATTACGCCTGCGCGATCTGGGCGGGCTTGTGGTGATCGACTTTATCGACATGGAAAGCAACCGCCACAACGCCAAGGTCGAGCGCAAATTGCGCGAGTCCATGGCCGAGGATCGCGCGCGCATCGAGATCGGGCGTATTTCCGGTTTCGGTCTTTTGGAATTGTCACGCCAGCGCCTGCACCCGTCCTTGACGGAAACGCATTTTGAAAGCTGCCCGCATTGTAACGGCACGGGTCTGGTGCGCACCATCGAATCTGCTGCCGTCGTCGCGATGCGTGCCATCGAAGCCGAGGCCGTCAAGGGCCGCGCCGTCACCATCACCGCCTCGCTGCCGCAACAGGTCGCGGTCTATATGCTCAACCACAAGCGCGAAGAGCTGAACCGTCTTGAAGAGTTCTGGGGCTGCAAAGTGGGCCTCAAGGTCGAGGAGGATTTCCACTATAACGATATCGAAATCAATTTCGACAAAGGCTCGCCGACCGTTAAAAAGAACGTGGAGATGCTTCCCGTTCCCTTTGTGGAGGGTACGGACGATTACACACCCGAAGACGAGAACGACGAGCCGCTGCTTGGCCCCAATGCCGCCGAGATGTCATCCGATGAAGAAGGCGGCACGAGCGGAGAGCGTCGCGGGGGGAGACGCGACCGTGATCGCAGCCGCCGCGGGGGACGCGGACGCAACCGTGAGCGTGGGCGCAATCGCGAAGCGGCATCTCAAAATACGGGCGACGAAACCATCGTGATCCCGATCGTCGAAGGAGCAGAAGGGGCGCCCGCTGACGGAGGGGTCTCGGATGGCAAGCTGCGCCGCCGCCGCGGACGCCGTGGCGGACGTGGACGTCAATCCTCTCGCCGTGTCCATAACGGCAAGGGTAACGAGAACACCCCACAGGCACAGGAGGCGCCGTCTTCCGATCCGGCCCCGGCGCCCCAAAAAGAACCGGCTATGGTTGGTAGCGGCGAAAAGCGCGCCTGGTGGCAAAGGTTAATCGAATAGATATGCTTCGCTGCTGCGCGGCACAACAGGCGATCGTTCCTGCAAGGCAGGCTTTGGTTCTATACTCCAGAGTATGTGTCAATTAGCACAAGGAGGATGACCATGAAAAACGAAGACAGGGGTTTTTTGGCCCGGCTTTTTCTCGGTATGACGGTGGCAGGGGCTCTGGTTGCTTTTACCGAGAACCGGGACGAGGTTTCAGAGAAGCTCGAGCAAGTAAAGAAAAAAACCCATTTTTTAGTCTCGCCGGTGGTTGATGCTTTTGCGCCCGAGAATCTTCATCGCCTTGTTCCACGCTAGGGCGTGATTCGGCGCGCGGGAAAACTTCCTGTTTCCTCTAGGCGGAACGGGTAAAAATCGCTATATATCGTCCAGAAGAAAAAACAAAGGACAACAACATGGCAGACCAAAAAACGGCCCAGTTCCCCATTACGGTGAACGCTCAGTACATCAAGGATTTCTCCTTCGAGAACCCCAGCGCCCCGCGCTCTCTTGTGAATACTGGCAAGGCACCCAATGTCGAGGTCAATATCAACGTCGAGGCCCGACCCCTTTCCGACGACACCTATGAGGTCGCGCTCAAGGTCAATGCCAGCGCCAAGACCGAGGAGCTGACGGCTTTTATGGTCGAGCTGACCTATGCCTGCATCATGACCCTCAGCGGATTCAAGGAAGACCAGATCCAGCCCGTGTTGATGATCGAGGGCCCGCGCCTGTTATTCCCCTTCGCCCGTCAGATCATCGCCGACGCCACGCGCGAAGGCGGTTTCCCGCCCCTGTTGATCAACCCGATCGACTTCGCCGCCATGTATCAGCAGAATATGACACAGGGCGATGCAGGCGCCAAAGCTCAGGGCAATGCATAAATCCCAATAATGGAATGACAAACCCCCGCCTTTTGTATGGCGGGGGTTTTGTTTTACAGGCGGACATCCATCAGCTCCAGCGTGGTGCCAAGCCGATTTTTTTTCGTTCGATATCCCGCATATGCTGCACGGCATCGTGGAAATTCGTCAGCTTCACGAACTGCACGCATTGTGCGTCATCCATGAAGGCTTCTCCTGTTTTCCGGTGCGACAATATTTGCAGCATATTGATATGCTGTTCGACGCAGCGCGCATAGGCTGTGCCGCGACACGTGTAATCGGGGGTTTTCTGCACGCAGACGGGCTGGTGTTCCCGGATGCTGTCTTCTTTTTGGACGATCGGACGGGCCATCCGCGTTAATCCATGATGCCGCAGATGGCGGTCGATACCCCGGTTCGTTTCCATGGAAAAGGTTTTTGTCAGATCCTTTGTCGAGATATCGGCGACGTCTTTAGACATCCCGTGCTCGCGCAGCATGATACGGTATGAGAATTCACGAAAAAGTTTGAGCTTTTCGGCGACGGGATTGCAGGAGTTTTCCAAAAGCCAATCCCCCTCCTCGAAGTTCAGGGCCTGAACCCGGGCGTCGACAACCGTAACACGTGTCTCGACCGGCTCCATCTCCCTGCCATAGGCAATTTCAAAGCACAGGTAGTCGCGGGGTGTTTCGGGAAAAGTATCCGCGCCGACGCAGGTTTCGTGCATATGGTAGGAAAGCTGCAGATTGCTCGGCACATCTTTATGCAGATCAAGCGTCCAGCGATTCTCGTCCAGAGCCGTTTCAACGGTCGAAGGGATCAGGAAGCGCATTCCGGTAATCCGGTTTTCTTCTGTCATGACGGTAAAGGCTTGTTCCCGATAAACCGTGCCCGCGCAATCCGGCGCCAGAGCTAAAGATTCATACCAAGACATAAAAACAACTCCCCACACAAAAAGCCTTGTTTATATTACATATAGGAACAAAAAATAGCAATAAAATTGTTATTTTCTTGAAATTCAAGCGCATAAGTGTGTTTATGTAAAAATATATTGACGAATCACACAGGCACATGGCATGATCCGCGCCTTCAAATTACGTAAGTAAAAGGTGTGTTGAAATGAACCATTTTAGACAAAAACTTCCGCAACAGTTTAAGAATGTCCGTGAGGATTTTCTGGGGAACGGGCAGGTTGTTTTCCAACAACGGGTTCCTCGGGACATTTTTGGTGGCATCTCAAAATGGAGTTTGGGCGATGCACGTCTTGTGACGGCTTCGAAACAGGACATGGCTCAAACGCTTGCAATCAAAAACAGCTTTGCCCACCGCTTGAACGCGGCCACCTGATCCGTAGAGGTTTTTAAACGAAAAGTAGAAAGTATTCCCGCCCGGCAAATGTCGGGCGGTTTCGTTTGATGTTAATAATCGCCTGATTCTTTTTACATTTTACCGCCTTTCGGGTATAATGGGAGACGAAACGGCGGAGAATCAGGCCCCCTTGCGCCGGTTTCCATGAACCCCAGAACTGGACCCGCGGATGGAGTCCCTCGACAAAGCCCTTTTTGACCAATTCCCTTTTGCCCGCATTCTGATCCGGATTGGAAACGAGGACGACCTCGTCATCGTGCGGGCCAATCCGGCCGCCGGCGAGCTGTATGATTTCGATGTCCGCCAGGCTGAAAACAAAAAGTTGCATTACGTGCTGGGCGGTGAAACGGTGGATATTCTGGATGAGGCTTGCCGTCGTTGCCAGAAGGAAAAGAAAACCCTCATCACCGCCGCCGCGGCGCATCGTCTGACGGAGGTTCGCCAGAGTCTGACCCTTGTTCCGATTGTCGATACCAAGGGATGGGTTACGCATATTGATGTGATCGCCCTGCCTGCCGAGGCAGATAAACTCTCCTTGCAAAAGGAACGTGATTACGCGTTGATGCTCATGTCGTCGGCCTTTGATATGAGTAATCTCGGAATTCTGGTGACCGATCGCCACCGTCGCGTTCTGCGCGTCAACGATGCCTTTCTTCACGAGTTTGGTTTCAGGCGCCGCGATTTAATCGGTCTCGATTTCACGCAGATTTTTGTACCCGCCGATCGCCGCCTTGCGGGTAAAGCCTATAAGAATTTTCTGGGCGGGCAAACTTCATCTGCACGACAGGAGTGGCGGCTGCGCGCGCCCGGCGGCAAAGAGTCCGACGTGCTGGTTACCACCGCACCCCTGCATTTCAATCCGGATCGACCGCTGGTTGTGCATAATTTTGTCGATATTTCCGATCATAAACATCTGGAGGAATCGTTGCGTTGGGCGCGCGATCAGGCCGACAGCGCCAACCGCGCCAAATCCGCCTTTCTTGCCAGCATGTCGCATGAACTGCGCACGCCGCTCAATGCCATTTTGGGCTTCACCGAGCTGATCCGCAACGAGACCTTCGGCGCGGTCGGTCATACGAAATATCAGGAGTATCTGAGCGATATCCATTTTGCCGCATCGCATTTGCTCGAGATTATCAATGATGTTCTGGATATGTCGAAAATCGAAGCAGGAAAATTCGAGCTGACCGAAACCGAGGTCGATGTCGCGGGGTTGTTCCAATCCGTCGCGCGGCTGATGGCTGACCGCGCCGCCGCCGCCAAGATCGTCCTGCATCACGACATTCAGGATGGCCTAACACAGATCATGGGCGACAAGCGCGTGTTGCGGCAGATGCTGTTCAACCTTGTGTCGAACGCGCTGAAATTTTCGTATCCTAACTCGTCGATTTCTATGATTGCGCGGCAGGACCCCCAGACCAAGGAAGCCTTGCTGATCGTCAAGGATCAGGGGCGCGGCATGGACCCCAAAGACATCGAGCGCATGCTGGAACCGTTCAATCAGGGCCAGGCCAGCATTTCGGACGGCACGGGCACGGGGCTTGGGCTGCCGTTGACGCGCGCCATGGCGGAAATGCACGGCGGCAAGCTGCACATCGAGTCCCAAATCGGAAAAGGCACTTCGGTGACGGTTTGCCTGCCCGCGATGCGCATCCTGTCCGTGCCCAAAAGCAAGATGATACACGCGAATACGAATTGATCCGCCTTGAACGCATCGCGTTCACGCGGATCATCCCGAGCGACGCGCCCGAGCGCGGCGACGAGGGATCTTCTGCGCATTTAGGGATATTCCCCCTTCCAAAACGCGCGCAATCCCCTATCCTGAACAGCGATGACGCAACAAAAAGAAAAAACCATCATCGGCTGGGCGGAATGGGTGCATTTGCCCTTGTTGAATCTTCCTTATATCAAGGCCAAGGTGGACACGGGCGCGCGCACCTCGGCGCTGCACGCCTTTTCCATTGAGCCGTTCACCAAGCGCGGCGCACCGTGGGTCAAGTTCCAGATGCACCCGTTGCATGGCCACGCCGATATCGTCGTGCAATGCGAAGCGCCGGTGATCGATCGGCGTATGGTGACTGATTCCGGCGGCAAGGGTGAAAAGCGTCTGGTCATCGAAACTTTTGCCACGGTGGGCGAGGTCACGCGCAGCATTGAGATCACCCTTACCAACCGTGAAAAAATGGCCTATCGTATGTTGCTGGGCCGTCAGGCGCTCGGGCGTTTTGGCTTTCTTGTCGATCCCAAGCACACCACCTTGCTGATGAAGGTCAAGTCCAGTATCACGCGCAAGGCCTATGAATCCCGCCACATTCGGAAGACCCCATGAAAATCGCCCTGCTTGCCACCGATCCCGAGCTGTATTCGCACAAGCGCCTCATGGAAGAAGGCGTTAAGCGCGGACACGAGATGATTTTTCTCAAGGCGACGAATTGCTACATGAGCATCACCGACAAGGTGCCGTCGATCCATTACCGCGGCGGTTTTGTCATTGACGCGGTCGATGCGGTCATCCCGCGATTGCGCCCCAAGCACACGTTTTACGGCGCGGCGGTGCTGCGCCATTTTGAACTCATGGGCGCGTATTGCCTGAACGGTTCGCTGGCCATTCCGCGCGCGCGCGACAAACTGCGCGCGATGCAACTTCTCGCGCGCAAGGGTATCGCCCTGCCGAAAACCGGTTTCGCCAACAGCCCCGCCGATTCCAAAGACCTGATCCAGATGGTCGGCGGCGCGCCGCTGATCATCAAGCTGCTTGAAGGCACGCAAGGCTCGGGCGTCATGCTGGCCGATACCAACAAGACCGCCGAAAGCATGATCGACGCGCTGAAAACCTTGGGTGCGAATTTCCTTGTGCAGGAATTCGTCGCCGAGGCACAAGGCAAGGATATTCGCTGTTTCGTTTTAGGCAACAAGGTCATCGCATCGATGGAACGCTCGGCGGTCGCGGGCGAGTTTCGTTCCAATATTCATCGCGGCGGCACGGCTGCGCCGGCCGAGATTACGCTCGAGGAAAAACGCGTTGCCGTGCAGGCTGTCAAGGTGATGGGCCTATCCGTGGCGGGGGTGGATATCATCCGCTCCAAGACCGGCCCGAAAATCCTCGAGGTGAACTCCTCGCCCGGTCTCGAGGGCATCGAAGGTTCGACCGGCAAAAATATCGCCGGACAGATCATCGCGTTCTTGGAAAAACAGACCGAGCGCAAACAGCCCAGCCTGTTCAATAATCTGATGCGCGCGATTTCCCCGGATAGACCCGAAGGCTAGAGGGAAAACTCGGGCAAAAAAAAGAGGGCGTGCTAGCCCTACCAAATGGATTCGCGACGCCCGGGAGTTTAGGGGGATTCTGTTGAAAACTTTTTTGCCGAGAACACGCGCCTTTTAAAACCGTTGAATGAGGGGGGCCGAACGGAACCCGGGATAAGGTTTTAGGGACCTTACCCCGGGCTTGTCCATGTCCGTCCAATTATCCATAATACAGAATATTGGTTAACATAACGCTATTTGGGGTGGTGTCTCCGTTTCAAAAATACCCCCTACGTCACCCCCGCGCAGGCGGGGGGTCCGGCTCTCATTCTTTTGAGGTTCCAAACCGGATGCCCGCCTAGCAAATATATTGACATAATTTAATATATTTGCTATATAATCAGGGCGTTCCACCTGGAATCGGGCGTAAAAATGTAAAGGGTTTTAAAATGATGTCTTTTCCGAAAATGATGGCCACTTTTGCGATGGCGCTGGGGGTGGCCTGGGGCGCCCGGGCTCAGGATATGGGCTCGGCCGATTTCAGCTGGCGCGATTTTGCGAAAAAGACCGAAGGCCTCGCGCAGAGCCGCCTGCATCAGGAAGGTGTGGCTGCGACATTCCATGACATGATTCTGGTGCAATCCGACACGCTCTATCTGGGGAGCCCGAACATGGTCTATGTCGAAAATCGTTATGAAGACGGCAAGGGCAGCATCGTGCTTCAGGACAAGATCGGCCAGACGCCGTTTTCAAGCATTGATGGCCGCAATGAAATGGAATTCATGGAAGACCGCTCGTTTGAGGTTATCGGCAATGAGCGTTTGCGCTATGTGCATAAAAATGCGCCGGATGACACGGTGCTTGTCACCCAAGGCCCAAAAGGCCCGCAATACCACAACTGGATCAACTGGCGCCAAAACAGCATCACAAATGCCGTGGGCGATTCCGCTTATACCGCGATTCATCAGCGCACGGAAACGTTGAGGGATATGCACGCGGCATTCGAGCATAACGGCCGCGACGTTGCACGTGTTTCGCTGGAAAAAGGCGATGTGGTCAGCGCGAGCGACGTTGCAAGAACCCGGGAAGAAATCGAAGTTTGCCTGTCGGATAAAGGGCTGCGCTTCGATCCCAAGAAACAGGCCCATATTTTCAAATAAGAAAAACCCCGTCTTTTGAAGCGGATCGCGCCTAGGAAACTTTTCCTTGCCTTTGCGGGATGAATCCCTATATAATGCTCCGTTTTT
>CBFGSX010000028.1:0-16820 GCA_965651535.1 uncultured Alphaproteobacteria bacterium
CACTCGGCCACGTCTCCGGCAGGTCTGTCTTAACATAGCCCACCTTGCGGCGCAACGATGATTTGGGGCTATCTCCCCCTTCCCGTCATCCCCGTGGAAACGGGGATCCAGCGGCACAAAACCCAGGATTTCAACTGGATTCCCGCTGGAGTTTACCCCGTGCTACTACACGGGGCGGGAATGACGAAAGGCAATATGGCATCCTTTACTATTACCCATATTTTAACCCCCGAGGCCCAGAGTATGAGGCCCATGAGTATCGCGGTCACCCATATCATCGCGTTCGACGAGGCGCCGGAAAAAGACCTCGCCGGGGGCTATGGCATCCGCATCGCGCAGCTTCTCAAGGGGCTGGTCACCAGCGGCACGCAAGTCGAGCTGATCGCCCTGATTCAAGATAGCGGGCTTTATCTTGAAAACTATCTCGCCGATCTCGAGCGCCACAGCGTGACCGTGACGCGGATCACCATCGGCCGCCAGTTCGACAATTTCGCCGTGTTCCGCCACCTGACCGCGCTGTTGAAAGAGCGCCGCGAAAGCGTCGTCCACACGCATATGAGAATTGCAACGACAATCGGCCGCGCCGCCGCCATCGCTGCGCGCGTCACCGGCATCGTCGATACGCGCTATGATCTGCGCGAAAGCGTCGGCTTCGATTATTTCAAATTGCACGTGCTGGAGCTGTTCACCGATTACACCATCGCCGTCGCGCCGCCCGTCGCACTGCATCTTGTGCAAAATCTGGCCTTTAATCCCGCCAAGATCACCATCATCCGTTACGGCATCAAACCGCCCGAGGTTCTGGTGCCGCGCGAAAAAGCGCGCGAGGAGCTGGGCCTGCCCGATACGGGGTTTTGCATCGGCTATATGGGGCCGCTTTTGCGTTCGAAAAATCTTTCATTGGTCTTCGAAGCCGTCGACAAGCTGGACGGGGCGTATTTCTGCGTCGCGGGATCGGGCGAGGAAGCGCCGCATCTCCAACGCCGCGTGCAGGAAATGCGCATCGGCAACGTGATCTTTGCGCCGGACAAATCCTTTGACTATCTGTCGGCCTTTGACCTAGTCGTGCTGCCCTCGCGCAGCGAGGAGATCGGCAATTTGCTGCTCGAGGCGATGATCCGCAATATCCCCGTCGCGGGCGCTCCCAACGGCGTCATTCCCGACATTCTCAACAATGCCGAGCGCGGATTCTTTTTCAACACGGCCAAAGATTTGCGCTATATCGTCGAGCAAATGATGCAGATCCCCAACTGGGCCGAGCACCGCGCCATGGCGGCGTATCAGGACGTCATGGCGGATTTCACGCTGCACGCGACCATCGACAAGACGCGCCGCATCTATCAGGAATTATCGTACCGCACGTAATCCGGCGGGCGTATCGGCTTCGGCCTCTTCTTCGGGAGAAAACCACGCGCGCGCCGCCGCCTGAAGCATGGCGGTATCCGAAGCCGCGAACTGGAAATCCGGCGACAGATTATCGGGCAATGCGCCCTCCCATCCCCACGGCAACTCCACGCCTTCGGCGGCGTTGATGATTTTATCGATGGCGTGGCGCACATCGGCATTGGCCGAGGCAAAACCTTTTTCCATCGCCACGGCCAGTTTTTCCGCGTTAATCAGGAAACCGTCCACGCCCGTGACCTCGGCAATTTCCTCGGCCTGCGCGACAGTTTGCGGGTGCGCGATCTCGATCACCAGCGTGATCTGGTCGTTCAACGCCTCGAGCGATACGTCGCCCGCAGGCAGGAATTTCGTCCCCGCGCACGGCACATAGGGCCGCGCGCCTTCGGGCGGATAGAGGCAAGCCGCCATGATTTTTTCCGCTTCAGACGCGTAATGAATCCCCGTCAGCACCAGACCGTCCGCGCCCAGATTGAGATAATTCTGCACATTGGCGATATGGGCCTCGCAGCGCACGAGAAAAGGCGTTTCGCCTGCGGCTGCGATCATGGCCGAAAAAATTTCCGGTGAAACCGGATTGGCCGCCGCGTCGAAGACGAAGAAATCCACCTTGTCGCGCAGCAACGCGCAGATTGCCGGATCGCGCAAGGTCAGCGTCACGCCGCGCGTCTCGTGCAAAATGGCTTCAGACAACTGGGTCATAAGGGGAGTATAGCCCATTTGTTAAAAAAATCCACGGCCTTCGGACTTGATCCGGAGGCCCAAGAAAATGGGTCCCCGGGACAAGCCCGAGGACCGTATTTTTACGACAGTTTCTTCTTCAAAATCTCATTGACCGCGTCGGGGTTGGCCTTGCCTTGCGATTGCTTCATCACCTGTCCGACGAAGAAGCCGAAAAGCTTGTCCTTGCCGCCGCGATAATCGGCCACCTGAGACGGGTTGGCCGCAATCACCGCGTCGATAATCGCCTCGATCGCGCCGGTGTCGGTCACCTGTTTCAGGCCTTTTTCCTCGACGATCTGCGCCGCTTCGCCGCCCTGCTCCAGCATGATGGCGAACACATCCTTGGCGATCTTGCCGCTGATGGTGTTGTCCTCGATCAGATCGAGCAAACCGGCCAGTTGCGCCGCCACAATCGGGCTGTCGGCAATATCTTTGCCCTGTTTGTTCAACGCGCCGAGCAATTCGGTGATGACCCAGTTGGCCGCACGCTTGGTGTCGCGCTTTTTGCCGCCATGCGTCACCACGCTTTCGTAATATGCGGCCAGTTCCTTTTCCGCGATCAACACGCCGGCATCGTAATTATTCAGGCCGAAATCGCCCATGAAGCGTTTCTTTTTCTGATCGGGCAGCTCCGGCAAAGCGGCGCGCAGATCGTCGATCTCCTTGTCCGTCAATTCCAGAGGCAGCAAATCGGGGCACGGGAAATAACGGTAATCATGCGCCTCTTCCTTGGAGCGCATCGAGCGCGTGATTCCCTGATCGGGGTCCCACAAACGCGTTTCCTGATGAATCTCGCCGCCCTCTTCGAGAATTTCGATCTGGCGGCGCGCTTCGTATTCAATCGCCATCATGATGTTGCGGATCGAGTTGACGTTTTTTGTCTCCGTGCGCGTGCCGAATTTCTCGCCGGGCTTGCGCATGGACAAATTTACGTCGCAGCGCAAATTCCCCTGCTCCATATTGCCGTCGCACGCGCCAAGGTAACGCAAAATCGAACGCAATTTCTTGATATAGGCCGCGACCTCGTCCGCGCTGCGCAGATCGGGCTTGGAGACAATCTCCATCAGCGCGACGCCCGCGCGGTTCAGATCGACATAGGTTTTCGTCGGATGCTGGTCGTGCATGGATTTTCCGGCATCCTGCTCGAGGTGCAGACGCTCGATGCCGATGGTCTTGATCGTGCCATCTTCGAGATCGATCTCGATCTCGCCTTCGCCGACAATCGGGTGCTGGTATTGCGAAATCTGGTAGCCCGTCGGCAGATCGGGATAGAAATAATTTTTCCGCTCGAACACCGAGCGCTTGTTGATTGCGGCATTGAGGCCAAGACCCACCTTGACAGCCTGCTCGACGCAATAGGCATTGAGCACGGGCAGCATCCCCGGCATGCCCGCATCGACCAGCGACACATGATCGTTGGGCGCGCCGCCGAACTCGGTGGATGCACCGGAAAAAAGTTTTGAGTTCGAGATGACCTGGGCATGGACTTCGAGGCCGATGACCATTTCCCACTCGCCGGTATTGCCTTTGACAAGGTTTTTATTGTCGGTCATGTCTATGCTTTCACAGGTTCCGGGCCGTATTTATTGGGGCCTTCCGTGCCTTTCATGCACATCAGGACGATGAATGCGATCAACCCGATCAGCGGAATGGCGAATACAAGCTGCCACCAGCCCGTCTGCCCGACATCGTGCAGTCGCCGCGCCGATGTTGCGATACAGGGCCAGATCAGCGCCAACATGACGAGGATGGCGAATGGACCCCAATCCTTGAAGCCGAAAGCCATATCCAAAACCGAGGCGACGATGCTGATACCCAAAGCGGGCAACACCACGCGCATGGCAAAATCACGGCGCGAGAGCCTTCCTTCGAACGTCGTGTAAAATTCAATCAGTTCCCTTTTATCCATTTTACCAGCTCCTTTCGGGTTTCGCCGTGAATTTCGCGGCCTTCTCCAAAACGTGACCGACCTTGAACAAAGTTTCCTCATCAAAGGGCTTTCCGATCAGCTGCAACCCAAGAGGCAGGCCTTTGTCATCAAGCGATGACGGCACGGACATGCCCGGCAGTCCGGCGAGGTTTACCGGCACCGTGAATACATCTTCGAGATACATCTTGAGCGGATCGTCCTGTTTCTCGCCGATCTTGAAGGCCGAGCCGGGCGTGGTCGGCGTCAGGATGACATCGACTTTCTTATAGGCCTCGGCGAAATCCTGTGCGATCAGCGCGCGGATTTTCTGCGCGCGCAGATAATAGGCATCGTAATACCCCGCCGACAAAACGTATGTCCCGATCAGAATACGGCGCTGCACCTCGGCACCGAAACCCGCCGCGCGGGTCAGCTCATACGTTTCCGTCAAATCCTTGCCTTCGACGCGGTTGCCGTAACGCATCCCGTCATAGCGCGCGAGATTCGACGAACATTCGGCGGGTGCAAGAATGTAATAGGTCGCCAGCGAATATTTCGTATGCGGCAGGGAAATATCGACAATCTCCGCGCCGGCATCCTTGAGCCACGCAATCCCCTGTTGCCAGTTCTTTTCGATCTCGGGGGCCATGCCGTCGATGCGGTATTCCTTGGGAATGCCGACTTTCAGGCCTTTGATGGATTGGCCGATGGCGGCGGCGTAATCCGGCACAGGCACATTCACGCTGGTGGAATCTTTTGCGTCCCATCCCGCCATGGCACGCAGCATGATGGCCGCGTCCTCGACGCTGCGCGTCAGCGGCCCGGCTTGATCGAGAGAGGAAGCAAACGCCACAATCCCCCAGCGCGAGCAACGCCCATAGGTCGGCTTGATGCCGACAATGCCCGTCACCGATGCAGGCTGGCGGATCGAGCCGCCCGTATCCGTTCCCGTTGCCGCAATCGCAATGCGCGCCGACACGGCCGCGCTTGAGCCACCCGACGAACCGCCGGGAATGCGCGCCAGATCATTGTCGCCCTTAGCTTTCCACGGAGACAACACATTGCCATAGGCGCTGGTGATATTCGCGGAACCCATGGCGAATTCGTCCATCGACACCTTGCCCAGCATGACCGCGCCGTTGCGGAACAGATTGTCGGACACGGTGGATTCATAAGTCGGCTTGAAGCCTTTGAGAATTTTGCTGCCCGCGGTGGTCTGCACGCCTTTGGTGCAATACAAATCCTTCATCGCGATGGGCACGCCTTCCATCAACCCCGCTTCGCCCTTGGCGCGGCGCGCGTCGGATTGTTTTGCCTGTTCGCGCGCGACATCTGGCGTTTCAAGAATGAACGCGTTCAGCACACGCGCCTCTTCGACGGCTTTGATATGCGCCTCGGTCAGCTCCAGCGACGTGAATTCTTTTTTTGCCAGACCGTCCAAGGCCTGTTTCATCGTGAGATCGGTAAGAGCCATTATTCAACCACCTTCGGAACGACAAAAAATCCTTCGGCACTTTCGGGCGCATTGGCGACGATATCGGCTTGCTTGTTGCCGTCCGTCACTTCATCGGGGCGGCGATAGGCCGCTTGCTTCACGACGGATGTCATGGGCTGCACACCCTCGACATTGACCTCGTTAAGCTGTTCGATCCATTTAAAGATCCCGCCAAGATCCACGGCCAGAGCCTCGGCGCGGGCGTCATCGATTTTGAGCCGGGCCAGTCGGGCCACTTTGAGAACCGTTTGTTTATCCATATCCAAAACCCCAATAAAATGTCATCCCCGTGAAAACGAGGATCCAGCGGCGCAAAATCATGAACTTGGCTGGATTCCCGCTTTCGCGGGAATGACGGATAGGGTAAGAATTTTACCATGTCCCTGTCAATCCACCCGCTGGCCGAATTTCCGGCGATTATCGCGCCGCCCGTGCGTCTGGCGGCCCTTGATATTGGCCAAAAAACCATCGGAATCGCGCTTTCGACCCCCGACTGGCAGATGGCCACGCCGTTAACCACCCTCAAACGCGGCAAATGGGCCGCCGATCTGGCCGCGCTGGAAAAGACTTTGACGGGTTTTGGCGTAGGCGGTCTGATCGTGGGCCTGCCTCTCAATATGGACGACTCTGAGGGCTCCGCTGCCCAAAGCGTCAAGCAGGTTGTTTTCAATTTAATCAAAGCGAGCCCCAAATGGCTCGATGGCCCGATCGCTTTTTGGGACGAGCGCCTGTCCACCGCCGCCGCCAAGGATTTGCTCAACACCCCGCGCGCGGCGGCAAAATCTTCCGGCGCGCTGGATGCCGTCGCCGCGCAAGTGATTTTGCAAGGCGCTCTGGATTATCTCCTTACTGTCATCCCCGGCCACGAGCGCAGCAGCGCGAGGCCGAACGGGGATCCAGTTGAATGACGCGTAGCGCAAAATCTTCTGGATTCCCGCTTTCGCGGGAATGGCGATTGGGGTAAGTTGAAAAAACCGATTTCCCGGCGAAGGCCGGGATCCATTCATCCGCATGACAAACGATTGTTTATCGGCATAATGGACCCCGACCTGCGTCGGGGAAACGGACAGAGGAAAACCATGAACGATACCCTTTTCTACACCGCCCTTATTTCCCTTTCCTATCTCGCCGGGTCGATCCCCATGGGGCTTGTGCTGGGCCGCGTTTTCGGCGTCGGCGATATCCGACAGATCGGCTCGGGAAATATCGGCGCGACCAACGCGCTACGCACGGGAAATAAGTGGTTTGCCATCGCCGTGCTGGCGGGCGACGCGCTCAAAGCCGTCTTGCCGATTGTCATCGCCAAAATCTGGCTCGCCGAAACCTATCCGCACGCGCCCGTCATCGCGGGTCTTGCCGCATTGATCGGCCATGTGTTTCCCGTGTGGCTGAAATTCAAAGGCGGCAAAGGTGTTGCCAGCTCCGCCGGGATTTTATTGACCCTGCATTGGCCAACGGGTGTTGCGTGTCTTGTCATGTGGCTGTTCTGCGCGCGCCTCAGCCGCATCTCGTCGCTCTCGGCGATTATTGCCGCGGTGAACTTGCCCGTCTATGCCATGGCCACGGGCGGGCGCGAATACGCGCTTCCTTTTGCCATGGTCGCCGCTTTGGTGATCTTTACCCACCGCGAGAATTTCAAACGCCTTCTGCGCGGCGAAGAGTCGACGATCAAGCTCAAGAAGGAATAAATGGAAACACAATGGGCCATTGATACCGAAGACGGTCACAAAATCCATGGATTGCTGAACACGACCGACAGAAAAAACAACAAGGCCGTTCTGATTATCCACGGCCTGACCGGGCATCCGCGCGAATACCATCATAACTGCGCCGCGTTCGATTTCCCCAAGCACGGCTATGACGTCATCCGCCCGTGGCTTTATTGCGGCGAGGAAAAAGCCCGCAAACTGATCGACTGCACCCTTGGCATACACGCGCGCGACGTCGCCACAGTCACCCAATATTTTGCCAATCAATACGATGCGCTTTACGGTGTCGGCCACAGTTTCGGTGCGCCGAGCCTGATATTATCCGACACCTCGCCGTTCAAGGCGCTCTGCCTGTGGGATCCCAGTATCGAGCCCGCTCTTACCATGAAGGGCGAATATATCGAGCCTTTTCACGATTACTATCTGATACGCTGGGAGCCGGATGTCCTCGGCGGCAAGGCTATGTATGACGAGGCGAAAACCCTGACGCTGGATGTGACAAGGGCTGCCGCCGAGAAATGCACCGCACCGACGCGCGTTATTCTGGCGGGGGATGGCATGTATGCGAAGCGCGGCGATTCCTATGACACCTATATCAACGCCGAATGCGACCGCAAAGTAATTTCAGGAGCAGATCATTGTTTTAATGAAGAAGGCGTGACGGAACCCCTTTTGAATTACACCCGCGAATGGTTTGATAAGTTCCAGCCATGAAAAAACGGCCCGGAAATCCGGGCCGTTTGAATTAAAGGTGTCAACTACTATGACTGCATTGGTTTCGATGCAGCCTGCAAGATAATTTTAAGTTGCGTTTCCTTGCTGAACCCGTAGCACTCTTCTTGCAGCATATGTCTGACATGGGATATCGCTTCGTCGGCTAATTCGATGGCGTAATTCTCTTTGATCTGCTCGATCTTACTGACAGAATCCGACGTAATCGGCAATCTGATTTCCAACGCTGGTTTTTCGTCCCACACGCGCATCGGTTCTTTTTCTTTCAGCCTCTTATACTCCGCATCTTCGATCTTGGTCGATGCGATGCCGACAGCCGAAAGCAACTCCTGCATTTTATTGACGGTATCCACCCCGTCCTCCATATGACCAAATTTCGCTTTTCTTGTGTCAAAATTGATGACAAGATCGTTCCCATTCTCCTTGATTTCAGCAAGATTTCTTACATAGGCAGGTTCCAGATTCAACGTATCCAGCACAAGCGCTTCCAAAGATTGAAATGATCCAATCAATACTTCTTTTGTATTATCATTTTCCATGATTACTCCTCCTGACGAGTACAGACGAACGGCACTCTAATTTATTATTGTCATAATGTCAATATCATTTTTTATTGTTGATCCAGTGTGTTACACTATTCAACGCTGGATTGCATGAAGGCTCCCCGCACGGCAAAGTATCCCTATGCCTCAAGCAGACAAAGCATCTCCTTCTGACACCCTTTCCGCCTTGCGCCTGATACGCTCCGAAGGGGTGGGGCCGATGACCTATGGACGATTGGTGGAGCGTTTCGGTTCGGCCAATGCGGCGCTGAACGCCCTGCCCAACATGAAAAAGCCGCTGATGCCCGCCAATGTCAACGATATCGACGCGGAATACAAAGCCTTGCAAAAAATAGGCGGCAGCTTTCTTGTCAAAAATGAAAACAACTACCCCGAATTGCTGCAACCGCTGGACGATGCGCCGCCCGTTTTATCCGCACTCGGCAATCTCGAACTCCTGACGAAACCGATGCTGGCCGTTGTCGGGGCGCGCAATGCCTCGACCAATGGACGCCGTCTTGCGACGCAGATCGCGCGCGATCTGGGTGCCGAAGGTTTCGTCATCGTCTCGGGCCTTGCGCGCGGGATCGACGCCGCCGCACACGAGGCCGCGCTCGACACCGGAACCGTCGCCGTGATGGCCAATGGCATCGACATGGTTTACCCGCCGGAAAATCAGAAACTCTATGACGCCATCGCCCAGCGCGGCGTTCTGCTCAGCGAAAATCCGCTTGGCACGCAGCCCAACGCCACGCTATTCCCGCGCCGCAACCGCATCATCTCGGGACTTTGCCGCGGCGTGATCGTGATCGAAGCCGCCGCGAAATCCGGCAGCCTGATTACCGCGCGCGACGCGCTGAGCCAGAACCGCGACGTGTTCGCCGTGCCGGGCTCTCCCCTTGATCCGCGCTCGGGCGGGCCGAACCAACTCATTAAATCCGGCAGCGCGCATCTGATCGAAAGCGCGCAAGACGTTCTGGATATTTTGGGCGGGTTGAAGACATTATTCTCGGAAGCGCAAACGCAGTTTGATGACGCGGAGGAAATGGAAATACCCGCCGCGCCCGCATTGACGAACGATCAAGCGCGCAGCGCGATTGCGAATTGCCTTGGCCCCGTCCCCTGCACCATCGATCAGATCGCTTTTACCACGCAAATCCCCGTGGCAAAAATTTTATCTGTGCTGATGGAAATGGAATTGGCGGGCATGCTGCAACGCCTGCCGGGTGATCGGGTAGTGTTGCTGTGATGGAAATGCTTATCCAATCCATCACCGAATATCTTCAATCCATTCCCAGGATCAAAGCCGCGTGGCTTGGCGGCAGCTATGGCCGCGGCGACCAGGATGAATTCAGCGATTTTGATTTTTTTGTTTACACCAATGACGCCGAATCCGTTTTCAGGAAAATCTGCGCAGAGATTCCGAAACGTCCTGATGTTATTTTCGCCAAAACCCTGCCAGGCGCGCCCATCCTGAACAGCATCACGCAAGATTGGGAGCGTTTCGACATTTCCGTTCAGACAGAAGAAAAACTCTCGCATCACGCACGCGAACAAATCCGCATATTGTTCGACCGTAACAATGTCGCCGTCCGCATTCCCGAGAACAGCCTTGCACCGAAACCCGATCCGAAAAAAATCTTGCAGGATACAACCGAAGAATTTATCCGCATTCTTGGCCTTCTTCCCGTGGTCGTGGGACGCGAGGACTATGTGATCGCACAAAAAGGCGTGCAATTCATGAAAGATATGCTGACCACGATCATGAAACTGCGCGCGGCGGACGACACGTTCCGGGGCGCGTTGTCCCTGCGGCTGGCCCTGCTGCCCGAAGATTACGACATCTTGTTCCGCGCGCCGCCCGTTACCGCCACACGCGAATCCATCCTTGCGCTCAACGCCTATCTGGCGCCGGAATTTTTGAAGCGGGCGCGTATTTTATACGCCGAACATGGGCTTGAATGGCCCGAGCGTTTTGTTTCCGCGACGTTGAAAAACATCGAAAACAAGACCGGCCTCAATATAATTACATAATCAAAACAAAGCCTTTCTTCTTGCTCTCTTAATATATTGTCCGTTATAGAGTGCCGAAACAGCGATTCTCCCTTTGGGGGCTTTATGACAAAAAATGTGGTGATCGTCGAGTCACCGGCCAAGGCCAAAACCATCAACAAATATCTGGGCAAGGACTATACGGTTCTGGCCAGCATGGGTCATGTGCGCGATCTGCCGCCCAAAGACGGCTCGGTCGATCCGGATAACAACTATGCGATGAAATGGGAAGAGTCGGAGCGCGCGGGCAAGTCCATCGGCGCGATCGTCAAGGCCGTGAAATCCGCCGACCATGTCTTTCTGGCGACTGACCCTGATCGCGAGGGGGAAGCCATTTCATGGCATTTGCAGGATATTCTGACCGACCGCAAATTGCTCAAGGGCAAGGATATCCACCGCGTCACGTTTAATGAAATAACCAAAGCCGCCGTCAATGACGCGTTCAACAAACCGCGCAAGGTCGATCAGGATCTGGTTGACGCTTACCTTGCGCGCCGGGCTTTGGATTATCTGGTCGGGTTCAACCTGTCGCCGGTGTTGTGGCGGAAACTGCCGGGCGCACGCTCGGCGGGACGCGTGCAATCCGTGGCGCTTCGCTTGATTTGCGAGCGCGAGAACGAGATCGAAAAATTCGACCCCAAAGAATACTGGACGATCTCGGGCGCGTTCACCGCACCGAACGGCGCGAATTTTACCGCACGCTTGACGCATGCGAACGGCAAAAAGCTGGAAAAATTCACGATCAACAATGAAACTGCGGCCAAAGATGTTGTGTCAAAACTGAACGGCCAGAATTTCACCGTTTCCAAAGTCGAAAAGAAACAGGTGACGCGTAACCCCGCAGCACCCTTCATTACCTCGACCTTGCAGATGGAAGCCTCGCGCAAATTGGGCTTCGGCGCGAGTAAGACCATGCGCACCGCGCAGCGTCTCTATGAGGGTGTCGATATCGGCGGCGAGACCGTCGGCCTCATCACCTATATGCGTACCGACGGCCCGACTTTGAGCGGCGGGGCCATCGCCGATGCGCGCCGCGTCATTGAAAAGGAATTCGGCGCCGAATACGTCCCCGACTCCCCGCGCCAATATTCCAGCAAAGCCAAAAACGCGCAGGAAGCGCACGAAGCCATCCGCCCCACCGATATGGGCCGCCTGCCCGCCATGGTGGCGCGTTATCTCGAGGCCGACGAACTGGCGCTGTATGAGCTGATCTGGAAACGCACCATGGCGTGCCAGATGTCTTCGGCAAAATTGGATCAGGTCGCGGTCGACATTGATGCCGCCAACGGGGCGGGAACTTTCCGCGCCAACGGATCGGTGATTGCCTTTGACGGTTTCCTCAAGATTTATTTCGAGGACAAGGACGATATCGACACAACGGATGAGGAAGACGACAACCGCATCCTGCCGCCTCTGGCGCAAAACGACAAAACGCCATTGAACACCATCACGCCGAACCAGCATTTCACCGAGCCGCCGCCGCGCTATTCCGAGGCAACGCTTGTTAAAAAGCTCGAGGAGCTGGGCATCGGCCGCCCGTCGACCTATGCGTCGATCATTCAGGTTTTGCAAGATCGCGCCTATGTGCGCATCGACAAAAAGCGCTTTTTCCCCGAGGAACGCGGCCGCGTGGTGACGGCATTCTTGGAAAATTTTTTCAAGCAATACGTCGAATATGATTTCACCGCCGACCTCGAGAACCAGCTCGACACCATCGCAGAAGGCAATCTGAATTGGCAGAAAATGCTGGACGCGTTCTGGAAGTCTTTCTCGAAAAAGACCAAGGAAACGCTGGAGTTGCGCACCTCTGAAGTGCTTGAGGCGCTCAATCAGGATCTGGAAGCCTATCTTTTTCCGAAACGCGAAGACGGCAAGCCGTCACGCGAATGTCCCGTTTGCGCCAAGGGCACGCTGTCGCTCAAGCCCGGCAAATTCGGGTTCTTTATCGGCTGTTCCGATTACCCCGAATGCAAATACACGCGCCAGCTCTCGCAGGATAACGGCGACAATCCGGATGCGGACGCGATTTTGAACGAGCCGAAGGAATTGGGCCTCGACCCGAAAACCGGCGGCACGATCACCTTGCGCAAAGGCCCGTACGGCCCCTATGTGCAACTTGATCTGCCCGCCGATCAACTGCCGCCGCCCCCGCCGCCCGAGATCGGCAAGAACGGCAAGCCGAAAAAACAAAAGAAAATCGCCGCGCCGAAACCCAAGCGCGCCTCCCTACCCAAAGGCCTGACCATCGAAGCGGTCGATCTGGACAAGGCGCTGGAATTGCTCGCGCTGCCGCGTCTGGTCGGGATGCACCCCGAAACCGGCGACAAGATCGAGGCGAATAACGGACGCTTCGGCCCCTATCTGAAATATCAGGATATGTTTGTGTCCATTCCCAAGGGCGACGATCTGTTCACCATCGGCATGAACCGCGCCGTGGATTTGATCGCACAGAAGAAAGAAAAGATCGCCAACGGCACGTTGCGCACATTCGGTCGCAAACCGAAAGCATCAAAGGCTACAAAAGAAGTGAAGCCCAAAAAGGCAAAAACAACCAAGAAAAAAGCGGCTCCCAAGAAGAAGGCCGCTAAGAAAAAAGACGACAAAGCGCCGTTTTAGTCCTTTGTCTTGCCCGCGCAGGCGGGCATCCGGCTTGAAACCTCAAGAGACTGAGAGCCAGACCCCCGCCTACGCGGGGGTGACAAGGGAGGAATGCTATAAAACTGAAACACGACCCGTCATTTATTAAGATTGCTTTTCCGACGGTTTTGCCCTATATAAGTCCTCAAATGAAAGAAAAAATAACGCCTGAAGGCGTCCTGGCTTTCCTGAAGACGCGTAATGGACGCGCCAGCAAAGCCGATATAGCCCGCCACTTCAAAATCACCGGAAACGACCGCATCGGCATGAAAAACATGCTGAAGGATATGCTGCGCAAGGGCTTGGTGCACCAAGGTTCGTTCCGGCAAGTGGTGTTGCCGAACCTTCCCGCCAAAGAGTCATCCCCGCGAAAGCGGGGATCCAGAGATGATAAAAGACTGGATTCCCGCCTGCGCGGGAATGACAAAAGCAGTGAAAATAACCAAGTGCAAAAAACCCGTTTTGTCGGCCTGTATCAACCCCTGTCCAAAGGCGGCGGATTGGTTCAGCCCATCAGCCGCGCGGACAAGAATCCGATCCTGATCCCCGAGGGCGCGGAAAACGATGCGCGCGAGGACGATCTGGTTGCGGCGACCTTCAAAGGCCGTGCATGGAAAATCGACGAGGTGCTGGCGCGCAAAGGCGACGCGGGCATGGTATCGCTCATGGCGATCAAGACGATGGACATTCCCGACGAATTTCCCGAGGAAATGCTGGCGGAATGTGAAAACATCACCGTGCCCGCCCTTGGCAAGCGGGAGGATTTCAGAAACGTGCCGCTGGTCACCATCGACGGCGAGGACAGCCGCGATTTCGACGATGCGGTTTACGCCGAACCCGACAAAGACCCGTCGAACCCGGGCGGGTGGAAAATTCTGGTTGCCATCGCCGATGTGGCGCATTACGTGCGCCCCGGCAGTGCGCTGGATGCGGAAGCGTATAAGCGCGGCAACTCGGTCTATTTCCCGGACCGCGTCGTGCCGATGCTGCCCGAGGCTTTATCCAATGATCTATGCTCGCTCCGCCCGCTTGAGGAACGCGCCTGCATGGTCGCCAAGATGACGGTCAACGCCCGAGGCGATCTCGTCGGGCAACGCGTTGTGCGCGGATTGATGAAATCGGCGGCGCGCCTGACCTATACCCAGGTGCAGGCGGCGCTTGACGGCCATCCCGACAACACGACGAAACCGCTTCTTGATAAAGTGATCAAGCCGCTTTTCGGAGCCTACAAAACCCTGTCGCTGGCCCGGGAGGCGCGCGGCGCGGTCGATCTCGACCTGCCCGAGCGCAAGGTGATGATCAAAAACGGACAGGTTCAGGATATTCTGCAACGCGCACGTTACGACAGCCACAAGCTGATCGAAGAGCTGATGATTCTCGCCAATGTCGCCGTGGCGGTGGTGCTCGAAGAGCGCGACCATGACGGGATGTATCGCATCCACCCCAAGCCGGACAATACGCGCTGGGCCGCGACCGCAGAATTCTTGCAGGAAATGGGCTTGCGTCCGAAATACGGGCTCTCGCCCTCGCCCAAGGATTTGCAGGCGCTTTTGCAAGCCGCCGAAGGACGCGACGAAGCGCCGCTCATCAACGACATTATTTTGCGCACCATGTCGCAGGCCGCCTATAGCCCGAACAATGTCGGGCATTTCGGCCTGGCGCTGGAACGCTATGCGCATTTCACCTCGCCCATTCGCCGCTATGCCGATCTGATCGTGCATCGCGCTTTGATCCGCGCATTGAAACTGGGCGATGACGGCTTGACCGAACACGAAGCCGCCAAGCTCGACATTATCGGCCAGCATATTTCCGACCGCGAGCGCGTCGCGCAATCCGCCGAGCGCGAAACCGTCGACCGCTATATCGCGCTTTTCCTGAAAGACAAAGTCGGCGCAACTTTCCCGGCGCGCATTTCCGGCGTGACGCATTTCGGCATCTTCGTCACCGTCGAGCCGACGGGTGCGGACGGGCTGATTCCCGTGCGCACCCTGCCTCAGGATTACTATATCCACGACGAAAAGCGCCATTCCCTGACCGGACGGCGCACAGGTCTAAAATTCACGCTCGCCATGCCGCTAACCGTGCGTCTGGTCGAGGTCGAGACCAATACGGGCCGCCTGTTGATGGAACTTTTGCCGGGCCAGTTTGCCGTCGCCGA
The DNA here is from genome assembly GCA_965651535.1 of uncultured Alphaproteobacteria bacterium. GTDB lineage: Bacteria > Pseudomonadota > Alphaproteobacteria > Micavibrionales > SZUA-601 > JAQGJA01. The sequence goes on from CBFGSX010000028.1 coordinate 15,359, forward strand.
GGGGCACTCGAAGCGCCGATTCAAGCGCCGGGAGCGGGATTCCAGCGACCGAAAACGCCGGGAAAGCGGCCCGCGCGGGCGCTCAAGACCTTCAAAAGGCGGAAAAAACCGTCAAAAACGGTAAAAAACCTTGACTCGAGGGGGCTTGGCGGGCCATATTCCGCCCCTGCAAGCTAAAGGATTTAGAACATGGCCAAAAAGACGCAAACCCTCGTCCGCCTCGAGAGCACGGGCAAAAACGCCAAAGGCGAACCCACCGGTTTCTTCTACGTCACCGAGCGCAACCCGCGCAACACGACCGAGAAGCTGAAGAAAATGAAATTCGATCCGCGCGCAATCCACGCGACGACCGGCAAGCCGGGCGCGCATGTGGAATTCGAAGAGAAGCGCAACAAGTTCAAATAAACAGTTCGGGGCCAACCCGACGACGAAGAGCGCCCCCTAGCGGGCGCTTTTTTGTTTTAGTGTGAAATTTCTTCCCTATTCGTAACCCTTGCGCAAGCGAGGGTCTATCCGCCTTATCCGCACTTCCCATGGACCCCCGCTTTCGCAGGGGGTACGGAAGAGAGGCTTATCCCGACGACAGAAAATCCGCCGGAACCATCTTGTCCGAGAAAAACACGTTCCGGCATTGGGCGATGTATTTCATCAGATTACGAAACTCGAATGGCTTGACGATAAAACCTTCCGCGCCTTCACGGCGCGCCGCATCAAGATTGGACTTGACGCGATCGCCGCTGATCATCACGACGAAAGCCGAAGGATCGTATTGGCGGATTTCCTTGAGAACCTCGAGACCGGATTTTTCAGGCAGGTGAACGTCGAGAAACACGACATCGGGTTGCTGTTTCTTGTAAAGCTCAAGAACCTCTGCCGCCAGGCCCGTTTCCACCACGCCCGCCATATCGCCGATCAGGGCGCGCATGGAATCGCGGATATATTTGTCGTCATCCACAACCATGATGATGTTCTCGTAGCGGATTTTTTTCTCCGCAAAAGGATACATCGTACACCCCCTGAAATCAGAGGACGGATCTTTTGGACAATATAATTTTAGCCGAATTCGATGTGCATTTGATTAAATTGCTGCGGTTGGCGCCGCTTGATCCGGCGGCCCGTCGCGGTTTTTCTTTTCCAAATCAACCGCCGCGGCGATCGTGCCGTCCGAAAAATAAAAGGTGCGGCATTTCAACAGATAGTAGAACAGCGCCTCGGGATCGAAAGGCTTGCCGATGAATCCCTGCGCGCCGCTTTGAATCGCTTTTTTGCGGTTTTCCTCGCAGCGATCGCCGCTGAACATGACGACAAAGGCCTCGGGATCGCGCGCGCAAATGCTGTCCAATAAATCCCAACCCGAAATCTCGGGCATATACACATCCAATATCACGATATCCGGCATATGCTGCTCGTAGAGCGCCATGACGTTTGCGCCGGTCTGCGCCTCGATGATTTTTGTCTTGTC
>CBFGSX010000029.1:0-16602 GCA_965651535.1 uncultured Alphaproteobacteria bacterium
CCAGCCTCGTCAGCCGCATCGACCGCGTCATGCATACCGCCATCAGCCGCGAGATGATCGCCGCCGAACGTTACATGACCTTCCTGTCCAGCACAGGCGCGGTTGCCCCCTTTATCGGCCTTCTGGGAACGGTCTGGGGGATCATGAACTCCTTCGTTGCAATCGCCGGAAGCAACAATACCGCCCTTTCGGTCGTCGCCCCCGGCATCGCCGAGGCGCTTTACACCACGGCGCTGGGCCTCATTACCGCCATTCCCGCCGTTCTGGCCTATAACAAATTCTCCAGCGACCTGAACCGCTACGCCGACCGTCTGGACGGGTTTTCAACGGAATTTTCGTCCATTCTGGCGCGTTACCTCGAGGAAAGCGGTCAAGAACAGCCATCGCAAAACACCTCGGCAGCCGCATAGGAGAATTTCATGGCCGTCAATCTGGGATTCAACAGCACGCGCCGCTCGACGATGCGCCGCTCGCGCGGCGGCAGCGCCGAGATGAATCTCACGCCGCTGATCGACGTCATGGTCGTGCTGCTCATTATCTTTATGATCTCGGCGCCGCTGATGACCGTGACCGTTCCCGTGGATCTACCCACCGTCGATCAGGGCGCGATGGCCGACGGCGACGACCCTTTGGTCATCACTATCGACAAGACGAACACCATCTACCTGAACGACACCAAGATAGGCGCCTCGGAGCTGATCCCGCGCCTTCAGGCCATCACCGGACAGAAGCCCGCCCAGCGCATTTTCATCCGCGGCGACCATAATCTGAGCTACGGCACGATCATGCAGGTCATGGGCCAGCTGACCGGCGCGGGCTTTACCAAAGTCGCCCTCGTCGCCGAAACCGGCAAGTGACGTATGGCTAAAATTAAAAGAAGACAGAAGACATACGTCATCCCCGACCGCGCGCAGCGACAGCCAGCGCGAGATCGGGGATCCAGCCAGATGACGCGCAGCGCAAAAAACTCTGGATTCCCGCTCCCGCGGGAATGACGGATAAGGATAGAACGCATGAACACGCAAACGCCACAGGACGACCAGCTTTCACAGGTCACGCGGCAACAGACCCTGAAACGGGCGCTGCGCTGGGCGATCGGCATCCATGTCGCCGTATTTTTACTTTCCTATTTCGGCCTGCCGCATTTCCGCCCCAAGAAAGTCGACCTGACGACCGCCGTGCAGGTCGATCTGGTCGCGCCGACCGACGCCTTTAGCCGCGCCCCGAACACCAGCAAAAGCCAAGAGCCTTTCAAGCCGGACGCCAAACCCGAAGAAAAGAAAAAAGAGGTCAAATCCGATCCGCAAAAGCCGCCCAGCCCGGTGAAATCCGACGCGGCGAAAAAAGAACCGGTAAAAAAACCCGAGGAAAAGAAACTCGAAAAACCGGTGGAGAAAAAAGAAACACCGAAAAAAGAAGCGATCAAAAAGGCCGACGACAAGAAAAAAACGGATAAAAAGGACGAAGCCAAGAAAACCCGCGACGACGGTGCCGGCACCAAGGAAGAACAACAGGAATTCAATTCCGTGCTCAAAAACCTGCTGGGTGATGTCGATCCCAAGGTTTCCGAGGCCGGCAACCCGATCAACGCGCCTTATAACCCGAACCAGCCCGAAGGCGTCGCGCCGACCGCGTCGCAAACTCTTGCGCTCAGCGAGATTGACGCACTGCGCTATCAGTTGGCGCGCTGCTGGAACGTGCCCGCCGGGGCAATGAACGCCGAAGACCTGATTATCGATATCCGCGTCGAGATCAATCCCGACCGCACCGTGCGCGCCGCCGAAATCCTCGACCGCGGGCGCTATAATATGGATCCTTTCTTTGCCGCCGCCGCCGAAAGTGCGCGCCGCGCCCTGTTCCATCCGAATTGTACGCCCTTGGCGCTTCCGGCGGATAAATATGCGTTGTGGAAAACCATGACCATCCGATTTAATCCGCGCGATATGTTCTAACCCCCCTTGCGCCGAAGGCCGAAAGACTCCATCTTGGGGATATCCCTTTTTTCGCCTCTTCGGAGTTGTCATGCGCCGTTTTCTTCTTGCCGCTTTCCTGCTCGTCCTTTCGCTTCCCGCCGCCGCCGAGCTGCGCATCGATGTAACCTCCGGCACGTCTGAGCCCGTGCCGATCGCGATCAACGATTTTTCGGGCGACGCCATTGGTCGCCAGATTTCCGAAGTCGTCGCCGCCGACCTCCAACGCAGCGGATTGTTCCGCCCCATCCCGCCCTCAAGCTTTATCGAACGCGGTCTGGCCGTGGATGCCACGCCGAATTTCGGTAATTGGCGCTCGATCGGCGCGCAGGCCATGGTCGTCGGCCGCGTCATGCCCCAAGGCGGCAACCTGACCGTCGAATTCCGCCTGTGGGATGTTCTGTCCAACGGCCAGATGATCGGCCGCCGCTTTACCACGACGCAGGCCAACTGGCGGCAACTGGCGCATATGATCGCCGATGCGATCTATTCGCGCCTGACCGGGGAAAAAGGCTATTTCAACACGCGCATCGTCTTCATCGCCGAGAGCGGCCCCTATAACAAGCGCGTCAAGCGTCTGGCGATCATGGATCAGGACGGCGCCAATCTGCGCTATCTCACCGACGGACGCCACCTTGTGCTGACGCCGCGTTTCTCGCCGGATGAACAGAAAATCACCTATATGTCCTATGAAGGCGGGCAGCCTTCGGTTTACCTCTATGACCTGACGCGCGGCAACCGCCAGCGTCTGGGCAATTTCCCCGGCATGACCTTTGCGCCGCGCTTTTCGCCCGACGGCCGCAGCGTCATTATGTCGTTGGCCCGCAACGGCAATTCCGACATCTATCGCATGGATCTGTCGTCGCGTCGTATGGCGCGCCTGACCTCGGATTCCAGCATCGAAACCTCGCCCTCCTATTCGCCCGATGGCGGGCGCATCGTGTTTGAATCCGATCGCGCCGGAGGCCAACAGCTTTATATTATGAATGCCGACGGATCAGGTGTGCGCCGCCTTACTTTCGGCAAAGGGCGCTATGCCAACCCGGTCTGGTCGCCGCGCGGCGATTTGATCGCCTTTACCCGGATGTTCCAGGGCCAATTCTATATCGGCGTGATCCGCCCCGACGGCTCCGGCGAGCGCATGATTTCCAGCGCTTATCACGTCGAGGGGCCGACCTGGGCGCCCAATGGCCGCGTCCTGATGTACTTCAAGGAAACCCCCTCGGGTAACGGGCGCTATTCGCGCCTCTATACGATCGACCTGACGGGGGCCAACGATCAGGCCTTGAACCTGCCGACCAGCGCTTCCGACCCCGCCTGGTCGCCGCATTTGCAATAATGCCACGGCATAAAAATTTATCGCAAAAACGAATCGTCCCTCTTGAAGATTGCGCGCCCTTGCGTTAATTATACTCGCAGAGTTTCCCCGGTTTTCCCTCAGGGAAAATGTTTCAAACCGCCTTTTTTACAGGAGTTTCCCATGGATCGCCGTTTTCTTGTTGCTCTCGCCATCCCCCTTCTTCTGGCTGCTTGTAAGTCGACACCGGACAGCGACGCCTCCGCCGCAGCCGACGGCATGGCCGCCACGGGCGATCGCGCGCCACTGGCCCGCAGCGACGTGATCTTTGACAACGACATGAGCGACACGATGCGCGCTGGCGCACCGGGCAGTCAGGAAGATCTGACCGCTCAGGCCGGGGATCGCGTATTTTTCGGTTATGACTCGTCCGAACTGGATTCCAGCGCCCGCGCAACGCTTGAGAAACAGGCTGCATGGCTCAATCAATACGCCAATTTGAATATTACGGTTGAAGGCCATTGCGACGAGCGCGGCACGCGTGAATACAACCTCGCATTGGGTGAGCGCCGCGCACAGGCCGTCAAGAACTATCTGGTTAGCCTCGGCGTTTCGCCTTCCCGCGTGAACACGATCTCTTATGGCAAGGAACGCCCCGCCGTCCTCGGCACGGGCGAAGAAGCCTGGAGCCGTAACCGCCGCGGCGTGACGGTCGTCCAGTAAGACGCCGTTTTCAATATTCTCGGAAACCCGCCGCAAGGCGGGTTTCTTTTTTACATTTCACCACTAAGATTACTAAGGACACTAAGGATTTTTAAAATACTTCTTAGTGATCTTCGTGTCCTTAGTGGTTATTATCCTTTCAGAGGCATTCCATGCGTATTCTTTTTGTTCTGGTTGCCATCATGGCCGTTTCACCCGCCTTTGCGCAGAATAACGACATGCGCAGCGTCATGAGCCGCCTCGAACAGCTCCAGCGCCAGATGGACACCATCGCGCGGCAGGTCTATCGCGGCGATCCGCCCCCGACCGCCGTCAGCAATCCGGCGCTGATCGGTACCGACACGGCCAATCTTGCTGCCGCGATGGATGAGCGCCTCAACGGCATCGAGGCCACCATCCGCCAGATCAACAACCGCCTCGACGAACAGGATTACGCGCTGGGTCAACTACAAAAGAATTTTGAAATGTATAAAGCCGATGTCGAGATGCGCTTCCAGACGATCAGCCCGACGCCGAAACCGCAAGGCCCGACCGCCTATGTGCCGCCCGTTTCCGATGCGCCGCGCGAACCGCAAACCACCAACGCGCTGGGTCAGGCGACCGGCGAGGTCAACGCCGCCGCCCTGCCGACCGAAAACGCCGCCGCGCTTTATGACGCGTCGTTCCAGGCGCTGCGCGACCAGAAATACGACCGCGCCGAATCCGGCTTCCGCGAATTCATGCGCCTGTATCCCGAAGACGGTCTGGCAGGAAACGCGCAATACTGGCTGGGCGAAACCTTTTACGTGCGCGGCAATTACGACGAGGCCGCCAAAGCCTTTGCCATCGGCTACCAGAAATACCCCAAATCCAGCAAAGCCCCCGACAATTTGTTGAAGCTGGGCTTGTCGTTGTCGCAATCGGGCAAGAAACAGGATGCCTGCGTCACTTTGCAACAGCTGAATACGCAATACAGTTCGGCTGCCGCCGTCATCCGTCAGCGCGCCGAAGAAGAAATGAAAAAGCTGAATTGCGGCCTGCCTCGTGGTTGAGAATTTCGCCCGCGAAATTGAATCCCTCCTGCCGGAAAACACGAAGAAAATCGCCGTCGCCGTTTCCGGCGGCGCCGACAGTTTCGCTTTGCTGCATCTGACGCATCTTTGGACGAAAAAGAAAAAAATCGTGCTGCTGGCGCTGACCGTCGATCACGGCCTGCGCAAAGAAAGTAAAATTGAAGCGGCGAATGTCGCCGCATGGTGCAAAAAAAACGGCATCGCGCATAAAACATTGAAATGGACGGGACCAAAACCGAAAACCGACATCCAGAACAAGGCGCGCGAGGCGCGGCGCAAATTATTGTTTGCCGCATGTAGAAAAGAAAAAATTCCCGTGATCCTGATGGGTCATCAGGCCGACGATCAGGCCGAAACCATCCTCATGCGCCTGCAACGCGGGACGGGATTGCGCGGACTTCTAGGCATCCGCCCCGTCACGCATGAAAACGGCGTCACGATCATCCGCCCGCTTCTTTCATCCGGGCGCAACACCTTGCGCGCCTATTGCAAAAAGAAAAAACTGCCGTTTCACGACGATCCGTCGAACGAAGACGACAAATTTGAGCGCGCGCGCCTGCGCAAAACGCTGGTGCATCTGCCGGATCTGGCCGACGGCATCCAGACTGCCGTCCGCCGCCTTGAAAACGCCGACCGTGCCTTGCAAAAAATCGCCGCCGAATGGTATGCCGGAAATATCCGCGACAACTGGCTGCCGCATGAGCCGTTTATCCGCCTGCCCGACGAGCTGCAACTGCGCGTGCTGGGCCATTTCATCGCCGACGCGCCGCTGGACGGCCTCGAACGCTTGCAACAGGCGGTGAAATCGGGTGAATTCAAGGGGCTTACCTTGTCCGGCCTGTGGATCAAACCAAAATCAAAAAATCGGAAAAAAGGGCTGATTTTTACCCAAGCCCCTGCCCGCAAGGCTGGAAAAAAGGCTTGATTCAGACTATCTTAGTGCCTGTCGTCCACAATCCGGGCCACGGCCTGCGGAGCATGATATGAATCCTTTTTTCCGAAACCTGTTAATCTGGCTATGCATCGCCTTGATGCTGGCGGGGATTTATTCCGCTCTCAATCCTGCGACGACCGCCTCGCACCAGATCGCCTATAGCGATTTCGTCCGCGACGCCAAGGGCGGCGCCATCCGCGCCGTCACCATTCAGGGCGACTATATCAGCGGAAAATACGAGGACGGCAAACCCTTTTCCACGCTCAAGCCCGGCAATTCCGACATTCCCGACACGCTGGTCGAACAGGGTCTGCGCGTCGACGTAAAACCCGTGGAAAGCGGCATGGGCGGGTTGTTCGGCATCCTGCTGTCGTGGTTCCCGATGCTGCTTTTGATCGGCGTGTGGATTTTCTTCATGCGCCAGATGCAGGGCAAGGGCGGCGGCGGCGCGTTCAATTTCGGCAAGTCGCGCGCGAAACTGCTGACAGAAAAAACGGGGCGCGTTACCTTTGAAGACGTAGCCGGCATCGAGGAAGCCAAAGAAGAATTGCAGGAAATCGTCGAGTTCCTCAAAGACCCCCAGAAATTCCAGCGCCTGGGCGGAAAAATCCCCAAGGGCGCGCTGCTGATCGGCCCGCCGGGAACGGGTAAGACGCTGGTGGCGCGCGCCGTCGCGGGCGAAGCCAACGTGCCGTTCTTCACCATTTCCGGCTCGGATTTCGTCGAGATGTTCGTCGGCGTCGGCGCAAGCCGCGTGCGCGATATGTTCGAACAGGCCAAGAAAAACGCCCCTTGCATCATCTTCATCGACGAGATCGACGCGGTGGGCCGTCATCGCGGCGCAGGCTTGGGCGGCGGCAATGACGAACGCGAACAAACGCTCAACCAGTTACTGGTCGAAATGGACGGTTTCGAATCCTCCGAAGGCGTCATCCTGATCGCCGCGACCAACCGCCCCGACGTGCTGGACCCGGCGCTTTTGCGCCCCGGCCGCTTCGACCGTCAGGTTGTCGTCCCCAATCCCGACATTAACGGCCGCGAAAAAATCTTGCGCGTCCACATGAAAAAAGTGCCGCTGGCCGACAATGTCAACGCCAAGACTCTGGCGCGCGGCACGCCGGGATTTTCGGGTGCCGATCTGGCCAATCTCGTCAACGAGGCCGCGCTTTTGGCCGCCCGCCGCGGCAAACGCCATGTTGACATGGAATGTTTCGAGGACGCCAAGGACAAGGTGATGATGGGCGCCGAGCGCAAGACCATGGTCATGTCCGACGACGAAAAGAAACTGACCGCCTATCACGAAGCCGGACACGCCGTCGTCGCCATCCACGAAGAGGCCTCCGACCCCATTCACAAGGCTACGATCATCCCGCGCGGGCGCGCTTTGGGCATGGTGATGCGCCTGCCCGAGGGCGACCGCGTCTCGCTGGCCCTGCGCAAGATCAAGGCCGATCTGGCCGTCGCCATGGGCGGTCGCGTCGCCGAAGAATTGATTTTCGGCAAGGAAAAAGTTACCACTGGCGCAAGTGCCGACATCCAGATGGCCACCTCGATGGCGCAGCGCATGGTCACGGAATGGGGTATGTCCGACAAGCTGGGCATGATCCGCTATTCCGCCGCCGAAAGCGAAGAAGTATTCCTGGGCCATTCCGTCACCAAGAGCAAGAACCTGTCGGACAAAACGGCCCAGACAGTCGACGAGGAAATCCGCCGCATCATCGACGAGGCCTATACCCGCGCGACCGATTTACTGACCAAGCACCGCGACCAGCTCGACAAGGTCGCCAACGCGCTGCTGGAATATGAAACGCTGTCGGGCGACGATATCAAGACATTGCTGGACGGCGGCACGATCGACCGTCCCGAAGCAGAACCCCCCGAACAAAAAGTCGTCAAACCGAAATCCGCCAGCGCCGTTCCCATCGGCGGCGGACAGACCGTTTGAATCCACCCAATCACTGTGAGAGAAACGATGCAAAAATTTCACAACATTCTTTTCGTCAGCCACGGCGCAACCGACGATACGGACGCGCTGAAACAAGCTTTGAGCATCGCCCGCAACAACAAGGCCGAATTCAAGGCACTGATCACCTGTCCCGAGCTGCCCAAAAAAATGAACGAATACCGCGAGAAATATCTTGCCTCGCTGAAAGAAAATCTCGAAAAATCGATCGCCACCGCGCGTGACACGCTGAACATTTCCGAATCCGATCTTGCGACAACGATCGAAGTCGAATGCGGCAAGACGCCCTCGATCCGCATCATCCGCCACGCAATCAAGGGCGGGCACGATCTGGTCATCAAACAGGCCGAGCCGCAGGAAGATAAAAAGGGCTTCAAGGCACTTGATATGGATTTGCTGCGCAAATGCCCCTGTGCCGTCTGGCTGTGCCGCCCCATCACCGCTTCGCGTGACGATATCCGCGTCGCCGTGGCCGTCGATCCCGAAAGCGAGGAGCAGGCTGGACACGACCTGACGCTGCGCCTGTTGCAGCTTTCACGCAGCCTTGCCGACACGTGCGACGGCACTTTGGACGTCGTGTCCTGCTGGTCTTACGAGCTCGAAAACGAGCTGCGCTATAATGTCTGGATCAAGATGCCGGAAAAGGAACTGGCCGAACTCGTTGAACAGGCAAGAGCCGACCACCGCGCTTTGCTTGATGCCACCCTTGCCAAATCAACCATCGGCGGACAGAACGAGATTCATCACCTCAAAGGTGCGCCCGAGAAAAACATCCCCGAATTCGTCGACCGAAACGGCGTCGATATCCTGGTCATGGGGACAGTAGCCCGCACCGGTATTCCCGGATTCATCTTCGGCAACACCGCCGAAAACGTGGTGCAGGAAATCGGCTGTTCGCTTCTGGCGCTCAAGCCCAACGGGTTCGTCTCACCCATCAAAGCCTATTAAAAGGAAGTCTTATGGCGCATGAATGGTGGCGCGGCGGCGTTATTTACCAGATTTATCCGCGCAGCTTCATGGACAATAACGGCGACGGCATCGGCGATCTCGACGGGATCATCGGCAAGCTGGACTATGTGGCTTCTTTGGGCGTGGACGCGATCTGGCTGTCGCCGTTTTTCAAATCACCGATGAAGGATTTCGGTTACGACATTTCCGATTACCGCGAGGTCGATCCGATGTTCGGCACGCTGGACGATTTTCGCCGTCTGCTGGACGAGGCACACAAACGCAACATCAAAATCATCATCGATCAGGTCTGGGCGCATACAAGCGACCAGCACCGCTGGTTCACCGAAAGCCGCCAGAATAAAACCAACGCTAAATCCGACTGGTATATCTGGGCCGACGCCAAGCCCGACGGGACACCGCCCAATAACTGGCTGTCGGTCTTTGGCGGCTCGGCGTGGACATGGGACACGCGGCGCGAGCAATATTACCTGCACCATTATTTGCCGTCGCAGCCGAAACTCAATCTGCGCCACCTCGAGGTCAAGTCCCAGATTCATTGTCTGGCGCGTTACTGGCTGGATATGGGCGTGGACGGCTTCCGTCTCGACACCGTGCATCATTACCTGCACGACCCCGAATTGCGCGACAACAAGCCGCGCCCGAAAGACGTGCCGATCCCCAGCGACATTCCCGCAGCCAACCCGCTCAGCCGCCAGATCCGCGAGCATTGCAGCGCGCATGCCGACACCGTTGCCTTCCTTCAGGAATTGCGCGCTCTGACAAACGAATATCCAGACCGCGTGCTGTTGGCCGAGGTCGGCGGCGAGGATTGCGAGGCGCTGGCCTGTTCCTATGTGCAAAACGGCAGCCGCTTGCATCTGGCTTATACATTTAGCCTGATGGAAAAACGCTTCGACAAGGAAATGGCCAACGGCATCATCCGCCATGTCGAGGATATGATCGGCGACGGCTGGCTGTGCTGGGCCACCGGCAATCACGACAATATGCGCGTCGTCTCGCGCTGGCCGCACGAAGCGCCCAGCCATGTCTTTGCGCGTTTTGCGCTGGCTTTCGGCCTTTCCCTGCGCGGCACGTTCTGCCTGTATCAGGGCGAGGAGCTGGGCCTGCCCGAGGCCGAGGTGCCGTTCAAATTGCTGCAAGACCCTTACGGCATTGCGTTTTATCCCGAATACAAGGGCCGCGACGGCAGCCGCACGCCCATACCGTGGCTCAAGAATGCGCACCATGCGGGGTTCAGCGACCGCAACCGCAAGACTTGGCTGCCCATCACCGAGCCGCATCGCGAGCGCGCCGTTTCAACGCAACAGGAGGAACACGACTCCACGTTGAATTTCACGCGCGCCCTGCTGAAATGGCGCAAGGAAAATCCGGCCATTCAATACGGCTCGATAAAATTGCTCGACACGCCCGAGCATGTCATCGGCTTTGAACGCGAGCATGAAGGCCGGCGCATCGCCTGCGTCTTTAACGCGCAAAACGCCACGATTGCCATGCCCGCCCTCGCCGGAAGGCTCGACCCGATCAGCTGGGGCGCGTCTTTGGATGGAAAATCCCTGACACTCGAGCCCTATGGTTTTGGTTTTATTACATGATTTTAGGGGAATCTTGAAACATTCTGCCCTATACTGTGACTTGATTTGACCCCGATTCCAGCCAGAATGGCCCTATGAGCGCACGCAAATATTTCGGCACAGACGGCATCCGCGGCCAGGCCAACGCGGAACCCATGACCGCCACCACGGCGATGAAGGTCGCCCAGGCCGCCGCGCTCTATTTCAAGAAAACCGTCGGCAACCACCGCCCCAAAGTCGTCATCGGCAAGGATACGCGCCTGAGCGGCTATATGCTGGAACAGGCGATGACGGCGGGCTTCCTGTCGATGGGCATGGATGTCACCCTCGTCGGCCCCATGCCGACTCCGGCGATTGCGATGCTGACGCGCTCCCTTCGCGCCGATCTGGGCGTGATGATTTCGGCCAGCCACAACCCGTTTCACGATAACGGCATCAAACTCTTCGGCGAGGACGGCTACAAACTTTCGGACAATGTCGAGCTTGAGATCGAAAAACTGATCGACAGCGATTTGTCGGAGTTTCTTGCCGGCCCCGAGGATATCGGCCGCGCCAAGCGCGTCGACGAAGAAGGCGGACGCTATGTCGAGTTCGTCAAATCGACCTTCCCGAAAAATATGTCGCTGCACGGTTTGAAAATCGTAATCGATTGCGCCAACGGTGCCGCATACAAAGTCGCGCCGAAAATTCTGTGGGAGCTGGGCGCCGAGGTTATTCCGCTTGGCGTCGATCCCAACGGCAAAAACATCAATAAAAACTGCGGCGCTACGCATACGCTGGCCATGCAGGAAGCCGTCATCGCGCATCAGGCCGATATCGGCATCGCGCTGGACGGCGACGCCGACCGCCTGATCGTCTGCGACGAAAAAGGCCAGCGCATCGACGGCGATCAGATCATGGGCGTCATCGCCCGTGCCTGGCACGCGCAAGGAAGATTGAACAAAAACGGCGTCGTCATGACCACCATGTCCAATCTGGGCCTCGAGCGTTTTCTGACCTCGATGGGGCTGCATCTTGTGCGCACCGCTGTCGGCGATCGCTATGTGCTCGAGAAAATGCGTCAGGACGGTTACAACCTGGGCGGCGAACAATCGGGGCATTTCATCACCCTCGACACCAGCACGACCGGCGACGGGCTGATGGCTGCGCTTCAGGTTTTGGCGGCGCTCAAGGAATCCGGCAAGGCGGCCTCCGAAACGCTCAACGTCTTTACCCCTGCGCCGCAAATTCTGAAAAACGTCCGCTTCGACGGCGTCAATCCGTTGGAGGCCGACCATTTCAAAGACTATCTCAAGGCCGCCGAGGCCCAAATGGCCGGAAAAGGCCGCATCCTTGTGCGTAAATCCGGCACCGAGAGCCTTATCCGCGTTATGGCCGAAGGCGACAACCCGGAGGAAGTTCAACGGGTTGTGGACGATATTTGCGAACGGTTAACCCGCTCTGCGGCATAATGGGCTTCCTGTCCCTTTTTGGCCCGAATCCGTCTTATGCAACATAACATATTGGTTTTAAGTAGTTTTTTTAGCCGCACCGGCACGGGTCTGTCCCGCGCCATGCGCATGATCAACGATATGGGCCATATTCCGCGGCCCGTCATCAGCGCGATCAACACCTCCAAGGATTTGGGCGCCAGCCGCAAGGATCTTTTTTGCATCCCCTCGGATGTCGTCATGGCGCAGGTTGAACGCACCATCGAATCCTGGCCCGTGGACGCGATCAAGCTCGGGTTTATCGGCGCGGCCGAAACCCAAACCAAGATCAGCGAACGCCTCGCCCAGCTGAAAAAAGAACGCGGCGTGCCGATCGTCCTGAATCCGTGCCTGCTCAACGATGACGGCAACAGCCAGGCCACGCTCGACGAGGTCAACGCGCTCAAGCGCGATTTGTTCCTGATCGCCGATGTCGTCACCCCCAGCGTCGCCGAAGCCGAAGCCTTGACCGGCATGACGATCCGCGATCTGAACGATATGCAGAACGCGGCCGATATGCTGCTGACGCTTGGCCCGCGTGCGGTACTGCTGCGCGGCGGCGACTTTCAAGAAGATCAGGTCATTGATTTGCTGGCGACCGATACGGCGCAGCTCACGTTCAACGCGCCGCGCCTGCTGCGCAATAACGTCAGCGGCCGCAGCGGCTTTGGCGGCGTTGTCGCCTGCGCCATCGCGGTCGGCCTGGCCAAGGGTCAGAATTTCGAGGTCTGCGTCGAAAACGCCCTGACCCAGATCAAAAAGATGTATCTGTCGGAACTTTAAGGATTTCGCGCCTTAAACCCTTCTTATCTGCTTGAAAAAAGAGGTAAGAAAAGGCTTCAAACCCCGCCGTAAATCGTGTAAAACCAAGCCTCTTGCATTCCAGTGCGGAGAGGTGGCCGAGTGGTTGAAGGCGCACGCCTGGAAAGTGTGTATACGGGAAACCGTATCGAGAGTTCGAATCTCTTCCTCTCCGCCATCTAGTCACCCTGATTCCCCTATTCTGAGAAATTGGCCGCTCTTGCCCGCATTTTGCGGGGGTTTCAGCATACCGGAACTGAGAGAACACTCTACGATCAAGGAAAATGCCCAAGAATGCCGCTTGTTCTCTGCGACTCAATTTTACAGGTCACTTCGATTAATGGATTTAGGCTGAAAGCCCGATTTCTAGGCTAGAATCGATCAGACGCCCTACATACCGGGCGCTAAGATTCTCACGTTTGGCAATTTCTTCGATGGAAATCCCATCATAAAATTCATCTCGCCAGACAATCCCACGAACCCAGTTTTTGAGCTCAACAGGGCTGAGAGCAAAAGGGTCGGATTTGCCGGAGGGCGTCTGAGGAACCAGAATCACCCTGTCTGCACGTCTTGTCTGAAAGGGCACGGTTTGAATGTCGGTTTCTAGTGCGTCCAAAATTTGAAGCGACAACTTCTCTGATAACAGGCTCGCCAAGCACTTTACGGATAACTGAATTTCGATGGATTGTTCATTGACAATCACCCTGTCTAAAATCTCGGCAGCTATATTGGCTGTCTTTGTATATTTTAAAACAGTATATAAAGCGCCATCATCCGTATCTTTTAAATTTAAAGCCCGTTTGATCCAAGCAGGATCTACCAACAATCCTTTGATACGATCTTTCACTAGATTTTCAATTTGTCCTGCCGGAATCCTTGCCATTATATGAAGCGGATGACCACGTTTCACTTTGAGAGCATCATTCATATAATATCGATGCTTCTTTTTACCTCTATATGTCATACTTGTCGTATATCGGTTTCCATTACGGTCATACAGCTTTCCTTTTAAAAATCCTTCAGACTTTCTATGTTCAAGACCTCGCAGTTTGGTCGCGTGGCTCTGTAAGCGATTTTGAACCTTCTCCCATAAATTGATGTCAATGATCGCTTCGTGAAGCGCTTCATACTCATGTCCCTTATGCCGTATTTTCCCAATGTAAATAGGATTGGTCAGGATCGTATATAAATGTCCTCGGCTGAATGCACGACCGCCACGTCTTGTTCCACTTCTTGTGGTAATTGATTTTGTTGTAATTCCCAATTTTTTAAGCTGCGTCAAATTTCCAAGCTCAAGATATTTCTCAAATATTAGTCGAACAGTCTCTGCTTCCTTTTTATTGATATAGAGTCTGCGATCTTTAAGGTCGTATCCCAACGGTACGTTGCCGCCCATCCACATACCTTTCTTTTTACTGGCCGCTACTTTATCACGAATGCGCTCGCCCGTGACTTCGCGCTCAAACTGAGCAAATGATAGAAGAACATTCAGCGTCAGCCGCCCCATGGAAGTTGTCGTATTGAACGACTGCGTTACGCTGACAAAAGTAACCCCATGCTTATCGAACACCTCGACCAGTTTAGAAAAGTCCATCAAAGATCGTGTCAAACGGTCGATTTTATAAACAACCACGATATCAATCTTTCCAGCCTGAATATCAGCAATCAATTGCTTCAGCGCCGGACGCTCCATATTCCCACCGGAATACCCGCCATCATCATATCGAGTTTTAACTTTGATCCAGCCTTCGGATTTCTGACTGGCAATATAAGCGGCGCATGACTCAGCCTGAGCATCAAGGCTGTTGAATTCCTGGTCCAGTCCTTCTTCTGTGGACTTACGGGTATAGATGGCGCAGCGTTTGGTCATACCGCACCTTTCCGCTTCTTAAGGCCAAAGAATACCCACCCATTCCAGCGCGTTCCCGTGATATGTGACGCGATTTCTGACAGGCTCGACCAAATCCGCCCTTCAAATCCAAATCCGTTTTCATGAACCATGACATAGTAGGTTTTGCCGCGATAGACGCGTATGATCTGTGTTCCAACATCCAGACCTGACTGTTTGCCGTCAAATTCACCTTTATCCCGCTTATATTGCCTGACCAGCTGGTTTAGACGCACCTTCGGTCCTTCATCGAGCCATCTCCCTTGCAACTCAGCCTGTTTAAACACAATGCCCTTTTCAAGCATGGGGCGGCGTATGTAGCGGTGTGGCTGTTTCCGCCACAATTCCGCCCAAAGTGTGCGTAATTCAGGCACCGACAGAGCAATTAAATTATCAGGAATTTGCCGCATATGTGACCTCCAAACAGGTCACATACACGCTCTATTCGCCAGAGAAGTCCAGTCAATTGTGAGAGTAAAGTTGGAAAGAATTAGCCATTCTGCTAATTTCTAAAAGTTATACAAACATGCCATTATTGGTTGACAGTGGGACGCAATAGATTATTCAGGCCATGCCATAAATTGATAATTATGGAATTCCTTATGCTTGGCTTATAAGAAACTCTTCTCAAGATAATCTCTGATCGTAATCCCCCTTGAAACTGATATTTCGCAGTTTTTTGTTAGCTTAGAAAATGATATTCTGGAGCTAGTGCTGAGACAATATCGCACAAGTTAATTTAGGTGTTTTGATGTACAACATTCATGTAAAGCAGAAATTACGACCATTAAAAATCTGCTATATCGTTAGACCAAATGACCGTAAAGCTCTAGAAAAAGTTATCAAAGTTAAATCATTCCTGTGGGGAGGATTATACAGCCCTGTAGTAGTGTTGTATAAAAGAACCCCTAGCTTTTTCAAAGATGGCGAAAGGCCTTCCTCATCTAAAAAACTGGTTGAAGGCATCCTAAATTTCTATGAGCCTGATGTTATCGTTACAACTTCCGATATTAAAACAGACGAATTACCTGCGGTGAATTGTGAGGTAATAACCCTAAAAGAATTAATGGGAACGTATGCAAAATATTATGAACCAAAATTTGGAATTAGTATTACTACGGTTGCAAATCATTTTTATGAACAAGAGCTAAAATTCAAGCGGGAGGATAAACTCTCACTATTTATACCCGCATATGGCGCGGATGAGAATTTATTTTTGAAGGCAACGTTTGGAGACTTTCCTAAAGAGGTAGGAAAAAATATCAAAAATAGTCTAGCAGGCCTTCTTAGCGCTAAGGATTGGGTTGTAAATACCAAAAACTATATGGATGCGTATAGCAAGGCGTCCATTAGCCTTTTTAGAGTGCTTCAAAATTATGAAACTAAGATTGATTATACAGGCTATTCTGAACGAGATAGAAATATCATTTTACTTTTAGATCAAAAGTCATTTGTTGATATTGTCGACTATATCAACTTAAGGGCTGCAGGTTATAGAGTTATGCCCGTACTGCTAGAGGTTTCAAAAGAAAATTCTACCAAGAAAGCATGCTTAAAATATATATCTGATTTTGCGGGCGTGCATATAGAAAACAAAGCGTCTAAGTCTAGGATTACGGTGCAGAAGTCACGTTCGATCCCTGAAAAAGACTGGAAGGATTTTTATAGCTTTTTGTCACCTCCTAAATTTCCAGACGGAGAGCCTAAGTGCATGATGCGATCATGGATGCCTCCATTTTGGAGTCAGTATCACAAAGAGCGAGGATATGTAGGGTGCTCATCTTGGTTAGTAAAGGAATTGGAGACAGAAATAGATTCGGATGATCGAAAAATTAGACTTAAGACGCTCGATCCTGATTTTGAATTAGGCTACTATACTGGCGGAGCGCGTTTCGCAAATGACCTTTCCGTCAAGCTATACAGTTCGGATAGTCTAGAAGCAGAAATATACCCGTCGGGTAG
>CBFGSX010000030.1:0-15781 GCA_965651535.1 uncultured Alphaproteobacteria bacterium
GTCAGGAAGAACTGGACGCCGTGTCGTTCCTGCGCCTCATGAAAGAAACCTGCGCGAAATTGGGCGTCTCCGAAGAGATGCTGAAACGTCCCGTCAATGTCGGTTTCTCGGGCGGTGAAAAGAAGCGCGCCGAAGTGCTGCAAATGGCGATGCTGGACCCGAAATTTTGTATCCTCGATGAAACGGATTCCGGCCTCGATATCGACGCGCTGCGTATCGTCGCCGATGGCGTCAATGCGTTGCGTGGACCAGAGCGCTCGATGCTGATTATCACGCATTATCAGCGTCTGCTCGATTACATCAAGCCCGATGTCGTGCATATCATGGCCGATGGAAAAATCATCAAGACCGGCGGGCCGGAACTGGCGCTTGAATTGGAAGAAAAAGGCTATGCGGCCTTTGTCAAAGAGGCGGCGTAATGCAGGCGATGAAAAAACCGCAACCCGAAAACGTCATGGAATGGCCGACACAAAAGTCGGAACGATTCAAATATACGAATATCGCGGCGGCGGTTAAAAATCGCGCGCCTGCCGATTTTGCGTCGCTGGCCTTTGCGGGTGCGGCGCCGTATGCCATGAAGATCGCGCTCAAAGATGCGCCGCAATGGGTCAAGGACGCTTTCGCGCGCGGCCCCGTCGGCGAGGAAAAATACCGCGATATGGCGCTGTGGGATGCGGCCAAAAATGCCGCGACGGAAGTTTTCGTCATCGATGTGCCGAAAAACGAAGAAGCGCGCCTCGAGGCCGTGGCCAGCGGTTCGGTTTTCCTGTTCGTGCGCGTCGCAACGGGTGCAAAATTGACGCTTATTGAGACGCGCCGCGAAAACGATGTCTGGGCGAATGCCGTCGCCGTCATCGATGTCGCCGACAATGCGCTGATGCGCCATGTGCGCGTCCAGGAAAACGGCGTGGACGCCGTCACCACGCAAAACGCCGATGTGTTTATCGGTCGCGACGCGTCATACGAGTCCTTCGCATTGACGATGGGTGCGGGCTTCAGTCGCAACCAGATTCACGGGTTTTTGAACGGCGCAAACGGCGAGATTCGCCTTGGCGGGATCAATCTGTTGTCGGGCGCGCAGCACGGCGACACCACGATCACCATCGACCACGCCGCGCCACAATGCCGCAGCAATCAGACCTATAAAAACATCATCGCCGACAAGGCGCATGGCGTGTTTCAAGGCAAAGTGCACGTCCACCAGATTGCACAACAAACAGATGGCTATCAGTTGTCGAATACATTGCTGCTGTCGCCGAATGCCATCATGGACACCAAGCCCGAGCTGGAAATTTACGCCGACGATGTGAAATGCTCGCATGGTGCGACGACGGGTCAATTGGATACCGCGCCGCTGTTTTATCTGCGCCAGCGCGGCCTGTCCGAGGCACAGGCGAAAATGCTTCTGATGCAGGCTTTTCTCGGCCCCGCGCTTGAAGAAATCCGCGACGAAGCGGCGCAAGCCACGATCACCGATCTGGCGTTCCAATGGCTGGAAAGACGCGCCCATGGGTAATTGTCATCCCGAGCAACGCGAGGGATCTCCTATGGTTTCAGGAGATTCCTCGGGCTGCGCCCTCGGAATGACAGTTAGAAAAGAGTTTCCTGTATTCGCCAAACATCCCGATCTGCATTTTCTTGATACCGCTGCCAGCGCGCAAAAGCCGCAAGCGGTCTTGGATGTTTTGAATATCGCCCTGTCTGATCATTACGCGAATATCCATCGCGGGTTGTATGATTTTTCCGCCCGCATGACGGCGGATTTCGAAAATGCGCGCCGCAAGGTGGCGAATTTCCTGAAAGCGCGCGAAAACGAGATTGTCTTTACGCGCAACGCGACGGAAGCAATCAATCTGGTGGCGGCGTCTTGGGGCAGCGGGAATTTGAAATCAGGCGATGAAATTCTGATTACCGCGCTCGAGCATCACGCCAATATCGTGCCGTGGCAGATGATCGCCTCAAATGTCGGCGCAAAGCTGGTGGTGGCACCGATCACCGACAAGGGTGACGTGCTGTCTGTGGATGTGATTAAATTAATCAATCCGAAAACAAAAATGGTCGCCGTTTCGCATATGAGCAACGCTCTGGGCACGATCTTGCCCGTGGCTGAAATTGTCGCGGCGGCAAAGAGGTTCGGCGCGGCAACCTTGCTCGACGGCGCGCAGGCGGTGCTGCATATTCCGGTGGATGTCAAGGCATTGGATTGCGACTTCTATGTGTTTTCCGGGCATAAGCTTTACGGCCCGACGGGAATTGGCGTGCTCTATGGCCGCGAGGAAATGCTGAACGCCATGCCGCCCTATATGGGTGGCGGCGACATGATCGAAGCCGTGAGTTTCGACAAAACCACCTATAAAAACGCGCCGGCGCGCTTCGAGGCGGGCACGCCCGCGATTGCCGAAGCCATCGCCTTGGGCGCGGCGATTGATTTCGTCACGGGATGCGGTCTGGCGAATATCGCCCAATACGAACAGGAACTCTACGAATACGCGCTGCATGAATTGCAGAAAATCGACGGGCTAAAACTCTACGGGCAGGGTTTCAAGCGCGCCAGTATTCTGGCTTTTACGATTGACGGCCTGAACGCGGCGGATGTCGCGATGATTTTGGACAAGGAAAATATCTGCGTACGCGTCGGGCATCATTGCGCCATGCCGCTGCTGGAGCGCTTGGGCGTGGCGGCGACGATCCGTGCCTCGATCGGGATGTATAATACGCGCGACGATATTGACGCGCTGATTTTAGGCCTAAATAAGGCCAAACGGATGTTGTCATGACGGAAACAAAGACCCAAGATCAGGTCAATGCCGAGTTGGAAGCCGCGATGGTTCCGCCCAATACGGAGCTATCAGACGACAGCCGCGTGCCGCAGATCGTCGAAAATCTGCGCCATGTCTATGACCCCGAGATTCCGGTGAATATTTATGAGCTGGGGCTGATCTACGAAATCACGCTGAACCCCGACGACACGTTCTATATCAAGATGACGTTGACGGCGCCGAACTGCCCCGTGGCGGGCGAGATGCCCGTCTGGGTGCGCGAGGCCGCCGAAAAAGCCGTGGGCGAGGGCAAGGTCACGGTGGATTTGTCCTTTGATCCGCCGTGGAACCCGACCATGATGGCCGAAACGGCAAAACTGATGATGAATATGTTTTAGAATAGAGCGTCATCCCGGGTTTGACCCGGGATCCTTGCGGGAAGATTGCCCAAGGGCACCGGCTTTCGCCGGGGAGACGGTGGATTTTTAGGGAATAAAGGCTATAGTAAACGACAGGAGACACACCATGACCACACAACAGATTTTGAACGTCACCCCGAACGCAGCCGAGGCGATCAAAGCGCGTCTGACCGAGGCGGGCGAGGGTGTTTTGGGCCTGCGCGTCGGCATTCGCGCGCGCGGATGCAGCGGCTTTGCCTATTTCATGGAATTCGCCAAGACGCAGGATGCGGACGATGAAATCGTCGAAAAAGACGGTATCAAAGTGATTGTCGATCCCAATTCGATGATTTATTTGCTGGGCACGACGATCGACTATGTGTCGTCCGATACCGAAGAGGGTTTTGTCTTCCAGAATCCGAATGAAAAAGGCAAATGCGGCTGCGGCGAAAGCTTCCACGCCTAGATCGGGAAGCGTAACCCCGGCGATCAATCAAATATTATGCGAGGACCCCGCGTCAAGCGCGGGGTTTCGTTTGTGCAAAAGAAAGAAGATTCTCGACCGAATTTGTTTTTGCTGCGTCGTTCAGGGCGTGTTTCCACGCTTTGGAATCTTTCTGCGCGTGGAAAAGCCCGTGCATATGCTTGACGATGCGCTTGGCTTCGGTGCCGCGCGATTGTTCCTCTTCGATATAGGCGATCATTCTTTCGACAATTTTCTGCCGCGAGAGCGTCCGGGAATTTTTGAAAATTTCCGCTTCCAGCTCTGTTAAAAAATACGGCTCGTGATAGGCCTTGCGGCCGATCATCACGCCGTCCACGGGCCCGAATTGCGCGGCAATATCCGCCACGGTTTCAAACCCGCCATTGGTGATGATCTCGAGCTCGGGGAAATCCGCCTTGATCCGGTGCGGCTTGTTCCAGTCGAGCGGCGGTTTGCTGCGGTTTTCCTTGGGGCTGAGGCCTTTGAGCCACGCCTTGCGCGCGTGCAGGATAAACACGTCGCAGCCGCCGCGCTCGTGCACGATGCGCACGAAATCATGCAGAAATTCATAGCTTTCCTTGTCGTCAACGCCAAGGCGCGTCTTAACCGTGACGGGGATTTTGACGGCCTCCGTCATGGCGGCCACCGCGTCGGCCACACGCTCGGGCGTTTCCATCAAACACGCGCCGAACTCTCCGGCTTGCACGCGGTCGGACGGGCAGCCGCAGTTCAGGTTGATCTCGGCATAGCCGTATTCTTCGCCGCGTTTGGCCGCTTCGGCGAGGGCTTTCGGATCGATTCCGCCCAGTTGCAGCGCCACCGCGCCTTCTTCCTCGCGGAAATACAAATGATGATGCGCATCGCCGCGCGTGATCGCATTGGCGTGGATCATCTCGGTATAGAGAAACGCATGCGGCGACAAAAGCCGGTGGAAAAACCGGCAATGCCGATCCGTCCAGTCCATCATCGGCGCGACACAAAGGCGGCGATCAGGCGACATGATTCACTTTGCGGATACCCGCACGCTGCAAAACAAAGGCCAAAAGCCCCGCCGCCGCCAGCATACCGAAAAAGATCGTATTGCCGAAACGTGCAAACGGCGTCGGCTTCAGCGCAGGCGGCAGGGGGCGGTCGATGACGCCTTGCGTTTCAAGCGGCAATTTTTCCACGATGCGGCCCATCGGATCGATCACGGCGGAAATGCCGGTATTGGCCGAGCGCACCAGCGGCAGACCTTCCTCGACGGCGCGCGTGCGCGAAATCTCGAGATGCTGGTAAGGCCCGCTTGTGCGGCCATACCATGCGTCGTTGGTGACATTCAAAATCCATTGCGGGCGGTTTTTCCGATCGACGACTTTTCCGGGGAAAAGAACCTCGTAACAGATCAGCGGGCTGACGGGCGGAAACACGTCCTGCGTAACCGTTTGCACGCCGCCCCCGGCCGTCATGCTGCCGGCCTTGAAGGCGACGGGACGCACGGGCCACAAATCCTGAAAGGGCAGGAACTCGCCGAAAGGCACCAGATGCGCCTTGTCGAATTTGGCGATGCGCTCCCCGCTGGAATCGTAAAACCCGATGCGGTTGAAAAAACGCGGCGCATTGTCCGGCCCGGCCTCGACATCGAACACGCCCGCCGCCAGCACGGCATAAGACCACAGATAATCGCGGGCGCTTTGCTGCAATTCGCGCAGCTCGGCGGTACTGGCCAGAGAAAGCGCCGTTTCCGGCCAGATCACGATATGCGGCGGCGCTTTCGTCGGCGTCAGGGTAAGCGACCACAGCGTATGGCGTATGGCGTCGCGCTTGGCCTCGTCCCATTTGGATTCCTGTTTGATGTTCGGCTGGACGACGCGCACCGTATAGGGGAAGGAGCCGTATTGCGGCACATACATCAGGCGGCCTTGCCCCCAAGCGATAAGCGCAACAAAACAGGCGATCAAAATTGTGGCGAATACCGCGGCGGATTTTTGTTTATAGGGGCGCGTCAACAAAGCGGGAATCATTGCCAGAAGAACCGTCAGCAAGGTCAGGCCGTAAATGCCGAACAGGGACACGGATTGCAGCGCGGGCAAAAAGCCCGTCCACGTATACCCCCAGAGATTCCAGGGGAATCCCGTAAAGGCGACACCGCGCACCCATTCCGCCAGAGTGAACAGAATGCCCAGAAGTAACAAACGCGGTAGCCCGCGCCACGACAGGCGATGCCAGAAGATCGCGGTAAGCGCGGGATAAAGCGCCATTAGCGCGGGCAGGCTGCCGACGGCGAACGGAATGGCCCACCAGTTGTTTTGAATATCG
This sequence comes from uncultured Alphaproteobacteria bacterium, assembly GCA_965651535.1. GTDB lineage: Bacteria > Pseudomonadota > Alphaproteobacteria > Micavibrionales > SZUA-601 > JAQGJA01. The sequence goes on from CBFGSX010000030.1 coordinate 5,940, forward strand.
ACGAACAGGGCGGCGGCGACCCAATACAGGCCAAAGACATGAAAGCCGTAATGGAACAGGAAGGTTTTGAAAAATACCTGTTTCGTCGTCAGCGATTTGTCGAGCAGCCGCACCAGAAGCGGAAAGGCCACGAACAAGACCGGCACGGCATAGGCGGGTGGCATCGCCAGCGCGCAAAGCGCGCCAAGCACAAGGCAGAGCCAATAATCGCGTCCGGCGCTATTGCCGTCGAGCCATGAGAAAAAGCGAGAGAAGATGTTTTTCATTATGATAGTATATCCAATCCGTAACCCCTGCGAAAGCGGGGGGGCATACGGCAGGGGTATTATTCGGGGAGACCCTCGCTTACGCAAGGGTTACGTCTGGAGCGAGACAACAAAAAACCCGCCTTGGGAGGAAGGCGGGTTTTTATTCTGTCATCGGAAGGTTTGATTAAAAACCGTCGCGGTCGCGGCGTTTGCGTTCCAGTTTACGATGGCGGCGCACGGCTTCGTTTTCCTTGCGGGCACGAATTTCCGAGGGCTTCTCGTAATGCTTGCGGCGCTTCAGCTCTTTGTAGATGCCTTCGCGTTGCAGCTTCTTTTTCAGGACTCGCAGACCTTGTTCCACATCATTGTTGCGGATTGTGATCTCGACCAATTTAAATCACCACCTTCCGGGGAAAATAAATCGGTTTGCCGCTGTGTGGGAGGATGGGCGACAAACCGGAGGTGCGTTATAGGCCGAATCACCCGCCCGGGTCAACAGGAATCTGGCAAAAAATCCCTTGTTTTCAGGATAAATAATAAAATCCGCAGAGGTGTGTCTTTTGAACAATTCGTGCCGCAAAGCGGGTGGGACCGCCTAATTCTTGCGCTCCAGCAAGAACTTGGCCAGATCGACCAGAACGGCGACTCGGGCCGGTTCAAACACCGATAAATGGTGGATGCACTGATCGACCAGCAATTCCGCCTTGGCGCGGGCCTCGCCGGGCTTCATATAGCGTAAAAAGGTGGATTTCCCGGCTTTGGCGTCCTTGCCGGTTTCCTTGCCTAAATCCTGTTGAACGCCCGTAAAATCAAGCAGGTCGTCCGTCATCTGGAAGGCCATGCCGAAATCATGCGCATAGTTGCGTAGTGCCATGGCGTGTTTCGGCGAGGCCTTGCCCATGATCGCGCCGGATTCGCACGAGAACATGATGAGCGCGCCGGTTTTCATTTTCTGGCAGCGCGTCACCGCGCCGACATCCAAGGCCTGTTTTTCGCCGATCATGTCCAGCATCTGCCCGCCGCACATACCCTTGGGGCCGATGGCGCGGGCCAGTCCCTCGACCAGCTTGATGCGGATATTCGGGTCGGCATGAGTGTCCGGGTCGGCCAGCGTTTCAAAGGCCAGCGATTGCAGCGCATCCCCTGCGAGGATGGCGGTGGCTTCGTCGAATTCACAATGCAGGGACGGGCGGCCGCGGCGCAATTTGGCGTCATCCATCGCGGGCAGGTCGTCGTGGATCAGGGAATAGGCATGCGCCATTTCCACGGCGGCAGCGACGCGCACCGCGCGGCTGCGATCGACGGTAAAGAGGTCGCACGAGGTCAGAACCAAAAGAGGGCGCATGCGTTTTCCGCCCTCAAGAGAGCCATAGCGCATGGCATCAAAAAGCTGGCTTTCCAGCTCGTTGGATTTGGGAATCAGGCGGTCGATCACGTCGTCGATCGTCAGGCCGGTTTCATAGATGGCTTGCTTCAGGCGTTCGGTCATTTGATTTTCTCGGTTTTGGTCTGGCCGTTTTCGAGCGTGAGCTTCTCGACGCGCAATTGTGCGTCCTTGAGCTTGGCCTCGCAATGCTGGCGCAAGGCGACGCCGCGTTCATAGATCGTGATGCTTTCCTCAAGCCCCGCCTTGCCGCTTTCAAGGCTGTGGACGATTTTCTCCAGCTCGGCGAGGGCGGCTTCAAAGGACAGGGTAGCGATGTCGGAGTCTTTGCTCATGGGGGCCGAGGATATCACGGAAACGCCACCGGAGCCAGAGCCGAAAGTGCCAGAATAAAGCCGATTTTCGCGTGGAACCGGAAATAGCCGAGCGTGTAGCCGGTATTGCCGGGATGCCAGAAAAGATGCGCTCCCATCGTCAGGCACAGGCTGAAAACGGCCATGAAATTGGCAAGGGCTCCGGCATCCACCGCCGCCAGCACGATGAAAAACAGGAAATGCGCACCAACGAACAGGAATCCCGTCCAGGTCTTGGCCATCGGCCCCCAGAGCAGCGCGGTGGATTTCATCCCAATGCGCGCATCGTCCTCGGCATCCAGAAACGCATAGACCGTGTCGTATCCGACCGTCCATAAAACCGCCGCCAGATAAAGCAAAACGGGGACGAAAGAGAGACCGTCCTCGACGGCGGCCCATCCAATCAACGCACCGGCATTGAACACGATCCCAAGCACAAGCTGCGGCAGCCATGTGACGCGCTTCATCAACGGATAGACGGCGATCAGCGGCAAGGTGCAAAGACCGATCAGAATGGCGGTTTGGGAAAGCTGGAGCAGAATCGCCGCCCCCATCAGCAGCAACAGCGCCAGAAAGACGCACGCGCCGCGCACGGACACCGCGCCGCTGGCCAGCGGGCGGTCTTTGGTGCGTGCGACCTTGGCGTCGATCTTGCGGTCGATCAGATCGTTGACGACGCATCCGGCGCCGCGCATGACAACCGCCCCCGCAAAAAACAAAACGATCCAGACAAGTTGCTGAAAATCGCTGGCGTGCTTGAACCCCGGCGCCAGCGCCAGACCCCACAGGCACGGCCAGAACAGCAGCCAATACCCGACCGGGCGGTCAAGCCGCGCCAAAACGGCGTAATTCCCGAAAAACGGGATTTTCTGCCAGAAGGAAGCGGGTGGAATATCGGTGGGCATGCTTCTTTATAAACGAAATCCTTGCGAAAGCGAGGATCTAAAATCGTATGGACCCCCGCTTGCGCAGGGGTTACGATAAGGCTATGCGTCTGACCCGCCTTTATGTCCCCAATGAGGAATTTGAAACCGGACGGGAAGTACCCCTGTCCGGCGAACAGGCGCATTATCTGTTGCGCGTTTTGCGCCTCGGCAGCGGGGAAAGCGTTGCGCTGTTCAACGAAACTTCCGGCGGCTGGGTCGGCTCGCTCGCCGTGACGGGAAAAGCGGGTTCGGTTGTTCTCGAAAAACAAATCCAGAAACCGCAACCGCCGCAGGATGTGCATGTGCTGGTCGCGCCGGTCAAAAAAGACGCGTGGGATTTCGTGCTGGAAAAGGCGACGGAACTGGGCGCGGCGGCTATTCGGCCCGTTTTCACGGATTATACCCAGAACGCCCGCGTCAAGGATGATCGCGCCCGCGCCAATTTGATCGAAGCGGCGCAGCAATGCGAGCGCACCCATGTGCCGGAATATTTGCCGCCCGAAAAACTGGATGTTGTGTTGAAAAATTGGGACGGCGCGCGGATTTTATATGCCGCGCTCGAGCGCCATGACGCAAAACCGTTGCGCGAGGTCATCCAAAAAGACAGGCCCGCCTCGATTCTGATCGGCCCCGAAGGCGGATTCTCCCCGCGCGAGCGTGAAGGGCTGTTGAAACACGATTTTGTCGTGCCGGTGTCGCTGGGGCCGAATATCCTGCGCACGGATACCGCCGTGGCGGCGGCATTGTCTTTGTGGCTCTAGGCCGTCATCTTCCATAAGGGACGCGCCGTTCGTATCGCGTCCACTTCAAGCGCCAGATTGATCAGCTCGTCTTCTTCGCGCGTAGAAAGGCGTGGTTCTTCGCTGAAAATATTCTCGACCAGAGCAATTTTCCTGCGGATCGGATATTGAAGCGAAAGATCCGTCTCGTTGCGGCGGTTGTAATCGATCACGTCGTTAGCGCTGAAGATAAAGGCCAGTTGTTTTTGCTTGAACATGACGAGCGTGTCGGATTTTTCGTCCATGGTGACGATATCGTTGAAGATCTGCTGCGCCGACGTTTTTGTGTTGATCAGCAAATCCTGCACGCCGTGGGTGAACATCCACAAGACGCTTTTGAAACCTTCAGGTTTGCGGTGAACGGCGCAAAACGCATCGATCTTGGCGGGCGTGGGCGGGCGCCTGCCCGTGCCCAGATAAAGCACGTTTTCAAACCCGATATGCGTGGCGATCAGCGTTGCGGTATAGGCCATTCCCTATTCATAACGCAAAAACGCAAGGCTTTGCAAGTCAATCAGCCCTGACGGGCGATCATCATTTTCTTGATTTCCGCGATAGCCTTGGCGGGATTCAAGCCCTTGGGACAGGTATTGGTGCAGTTCATGATCGTATGACAACGATACAGGCGGAACGGGTCTTCAAGCTGGTCGAGGCGCTCGCCGCGGGCCTCGTCGCGGCTATCGGCCAGCCAGCGATAGGCCTGTAAAAGCACGGCCGGGCCGAGGAATTTGTCGCCGTTCCACCAATAGCTGGGGCACGAGGTCGCGCAGCAGAAACACAAAATGCACGCCGCCGGGCCGTGACCGTCCGCGCCGTTGAGAATGTCGCTGTCGGTCGCGGATTGCAGGCGTTCGCGCTCGGGGTTGGGGCTGTCGGTTTTCAGCCACGGCTCGATGCTGGCCAGCTGTGCATAGGCGTGGGACAAATCCGGCACCAGATCTTTTACCACCGGCATATGCGGCAGCGGATAGATCGGCACCGACCCTTTGCAGTCGTCGATCGCGTGGGTGCAGGCAAGCCGGTTCATGCCGTCGATATTCATCGCGCAGGAGCCGCAAATCCCTTCGCGGCACGAGCGGCGGAATGTCAAGGTCGGGTCGATCTTGTTCTTGATGTGAATCAGCGCGTCCAGCACCATCGGGCCGCAATCGTCCAGATTGATCGTGTATTCGTCCGTGGTCGGGTTTTTGTCATCCTCCGGCGACCAGCGATAGATCTTGAACGTCTTGGTGCGTTTGCCGCCATTGGTCGCGTCGATTTTGCGGCCGGGCTTGATCTTGGAATTTGCGGGCAGGGAAAAAGTCGCCATGGTCGGGGTCTCGAATAAGGGAACGCCCTTATTATTCAAGAACGCCCCTGAAGGAAAGGTAAATCAGAGCTCGGGGCTGGGGAAAAGAAGTTTGTTGCGCTGGTCCAGCGCCTTGCGCTTTTCGGCCATCTCGCGTTGCTGGGCGATGGCGTCATAGAAATTCAGCCGGCGGCCTTGCGCGGCGTTCATTTCCTGATTTTCAAGGAGATCGTCTTCGGGGAGCATGGTCACCTCCTTTGGGAGGGTGAAGGGACGTTTTATGATTCAACCCATAGCATGAGTCGCCGCGAATAGCAAGAATTTTAAGTAATATTGTTTCGCCCATATTTCAGTATTATGAATAATTCAAAACGCTTTGACTAAATCCCGCCGCCCTCTAGCTTCATCTCATGTATTTCGTGGCACTCAAAATGTTGATGGGCGACACGGCCAAGTATATCGGCATTGTTTTCGGTGTGACCTTCGCCGCGCTCATCATGACGCAACAGCCCGCGATTTTTTCGGGGCTGATGAGCCGCACCTACGGTTTTATCGCCGATACGGGCTATCCCGATTTATGGATCATGGACTCCAAGATGCAGTTCGTGGACGACATCAAGCCGATCCAGGACACGGAATTGCTGCGCGTGCGCGGCGTGGACGGCATACGCTGGGCCGTGCCGATGTATAAATCCATTTTGCGCGTGCGCACCGCCGGAGGCACGTTCGAGAATGCGATCATCATCGGCCTTGATGACGCGACTTTGATCGGCGCGCCGGGCAAGATCGTCGCCGGTCGTCTGACGGATCTGCGCCGCTCGGATGCGGTGGTGATCGACCTCGAGGGCGTCAAGAAACTCTCGACGAATTTTGACGAGAACGGCGAAAAAATCCCGCTCGGGATCGGTGACACGGTCGAGATCAACGACAAGCGCGCCGTGATCGTCGGGATTTCCGACAACACGAAAACATTCCAATGGCTGCCCGTGATCTATACTACCTATACGCGCGCGGTGAATTACGCGCCCGCCGAGCGTCTGAAGCTGTCCTTCGTTCTGGCAGGGCTGCAAAGCGGCGCATCCGCCGAAGCCGTCGCGGCGCGCATCAAACAGAAAACCGATCTGATGGCGCTGACCAAGCCGCAATTCGAGAAAATGACGCTGGATTATTTCATGGACAATACGGGCATCCCGATCAATTTCGGCATTTCGACGGCGCTGGGGTTTCTGGTCGGCGCGGCCGTGGCGGGCATGATGTTTTTCAACTTCACCCATGACAATCTGCGCCAGTTCGGCGCGCTCAAGGCGATGGGCGCGGGCAACGGCAAATTGGTGGCGATGATCCTGTTCCAGGCGCTGGTCGTCGGTTTTACCGGATGGGGCATGGGCGTCGGGCTGGCCAGCTGGTTCGGCTTTGCCATGCGCGGCGGCGTGCTGGCGTTCAAATTGTCGTGGGGCATCTTGGCGCTCAGCGCCTCCGGCGTGGCGGCGATCATGGCGATTGCCGCGCTGATCAGTATCCGCAAAGTCGTCAAACTGGAGCCGGCCATTGTCTTTAAGTAATACCGTGATCCGTTGCAGCGGCGTGACCAAGCGCTATGGCGAAGGCAACAACGCCGTCATGGCGCTGCGCGGCGTCGAGATCGACGTCAAGGCGGGCGAGATTTTCATGCTGGTGGGGCCGTCGGGCTGCGGCAAGACGACGCTGATTTCCATCATCGCGGCGATTTTGGATCTGACCGAGGGTGAATGCGAAGTGCTGGGACAGGATATCTCGCGCCTGACCACCGCGCAGAAAAACAAATTGCGCGCCCATCATATCGGCTTCGTGTTCCAGGCCTTCAATCTTTTGCCCGCGTTGACCGCCGCCGAAAACGTCGCCGTGCCTCTTCTTATTCAGGGTGTCGACCGCGCCAAGGCGGTGGCCAAGGCCGATAAAATCCTTGAACAGGTGGGCCTTGGCGGGCGGCAGAAATCCCTGCCCAGCCAGTTATCCGGCGGGCAACAGCAACGCGTCGCCATCGCCCGCGCTTTGGTGCATGATCCGAAAATCATCGTCTGCGACGAGCCGACCTCGGCGCTGGATCATAAAACGGGTCAGGTGGTGATGGAGCTGATGCGCCACCTCGCCCGCGAACACGGCGTGACGCTGGTGATCGTCACGCATGACGCGCGGATTTTTTCCTATGCCGACCGCATCGCCCAGATGGATGACGGTCATGTCACCCGAATTACAACGCCCGAAAATTTAGGAGCGCATCATGAGTAAAAAATGGATCTTCCCGCTATTGGCCGTGGTGGGCTTCGGCGCGGCGATGATGTATATCGGCACGGCTACGCCGCCGCCGCCCGTGGCGCAACCGGTGGTGCAGCCCGCGCCCGTGCCCTTTGCCGAATATATCGGCGGGGCCGGGTTGACGGAACCGAACTCGGAAAATATCGCCATCGGCACGCAGATGCCCGGCATCGTGCGCGAGGTGCGCGTCAATGTCGGCGACACGGTGGCGGCGGGGGATATTCTGTTCGTCATCGACAACCGCGAGGCGCAAGCCGCGTTGGTTCAGGCTGAAGCCGACCTCGCCAGCGCCAAGGCAGAGATGGCCAACCGCCAGTCGCAATATAATATCGTGGCTGCCGTCAAGGATACGCGCGCCGTCAGCAAGGATGAAAAGAGCCAGCGTTACCACGCGCTTGGTGTTGCCAAAGCCGCCGTCGAAGCGGCCGAGGCCGCGGTCGAAAGCGCGCGCGTGAATCTGGAACTCCATTCCGTCGTTTCTCCGGCGGATGGCGTGGTGATGACGCGCAACTTGCGCGTGGGCGAATTTGCGCCCGCCGGGATGGTGACCGAACCCTTGATGCGGCTTGGGAATTACAACCCGATGCATATCCGCGTCGATATCGACGAGAACGACGCGTGGCGTTTCCGCGAGGGTGCGCCCGCCATCGCCTTTGTGCGCGGCAACCCGGAGATCAAGGTCGATCTGAATTTCGTGCGCGTCGAACCCTATGTCCGCCCGAAACGGTCATTAACGGGTGAAAGCACCGAACGCGTCGATACCCGCGTCTTGCAAATCATCTACGCCTTTGACCCCTCCGGAAAACCGATCTATGTGGGTCAGCAGATGGATGTTTATATTGAGGCGATTAAAACCGAATAGGTTTTAATCGTCCTGAGCGACTTGTCCGCCGAAGCCTTGGCGCAGGCGGAAGCGAAGGATCTCCCTGAATTTTTTCTGGATTCCCGCTTTCGCGGGAATGACTGACGGATCAATACGTCCGGGCCTTCGGCGGGATGGGGGCGACGTCGAAATCGGCGGTGGTGCCGGTCACGGGACGGGTGTCGAATTTCACCTTGCCCGTTTTCGCATCGACCCATGAGAGCGTGTGCTTCATCCAGTTTTGATCGTCGCGGTCGGGGAAATCCTCACGCGCCTGCGCGCCGCGGGATTCCTTGCGGTTCTCGGCCGAATTGATCGTCGCCACCGCTTGCGTCAGCAGATTGTGCAGCTCATAGGTTTCGATCAAATCCGAGTTCCAGACCAGCGAACGGTCGGTGACTTTGATATCCTCAAAGCCTTTGTAAATCTCCGCCATCTTGGCGCAGCCCTGTTCCAAAGATTCTTGCGTGCGGAACACGGCGGCGTCGTTTTGCATCGTGCGTTGCATCTGGCCGCGCAGTTCCGCCGTCGGCGTGTCGCCATCGGCATGGCGGATTTTGTCAAAGCAATCGACCAGCTTGGTGACGACATCGCCCGCCAGTTTCTTGTGTGGCGTGCCGGGTTTGACGATTTTCGCGGCGTGAATGGCGGCGGCGCGCCCGAACACGACCAGATCAAGCAAGGAATTCGACCCCAAACGGTTCGCGCCATGCACCGAAACGCAGGCCGCTTCGCCGATGGCCATCAACCCGCCGACAATGTTCGATGAATCTTTCAGCACTTCGCAATTCAAATTGGTCGGAATGCCGCCCATATTGTAATGCACGGTCGGCAAAACGGGGGCGGGTTCCTTGGTCACGTCGACGCCCGCGAAAATCCGCGCCGTTTCGGCAATGCCGGGCAGGCGCTGGTGAATGACATCCGCGCCCAGATGCTCAAGGTGCAGATGGATATGATCCTTGTTCTTGCCGACGCCGCGCCCGGCGCGAATTTCCATCGTCATCGAGCGCGACACGACATCGCGGCTGGCAAGGTCTTTGGCGTTTGGCGCGTAACGCTCCATAAAACGCTCGCCGTCGCCATTGGTCAGGTAGCCGCCTTCGCCGCGGCAGCCCTCGGTCATCAGACAGCCCGAGCCGTAAATCCCCGTCGGGTGGAATTGCACGAACTCCATGTCCTGAAGCGGCAATCCTGCGCGCGCGACCATCCCGCCGCCGTCGCCGGTGCAGGTATGCGCGCTGGTGCAAGAGAAATAGGCGCGGCCATAGCCGCCCGTGGCCAAAACGGTTTGATGCCCGCGGAATAAATGCAAGCTGCCATCATCCATGCAAAGCGCCAGAACACCTAAACATTCATGGGTGGCGGGGTCCATCACCAGATCGAGCGCGAAATACTCGATAAAGAACTCGGCTTTGTGTTTGAGGGATTGCTGATAGAGTGTGTGCAAAATCGCGTGGCCCGTGCGGTCGGCGGCGGCGCAGGTGCGAAACGCCTGCCCCTGACCTTGCTTGATCGTCATGCCGCCGAAAGCGCGCTGATAAATTTTGCCTTCGGGCGTGCGCGAAAACGGCACGCCATAATGCTCCAGCTCGATGATCGACGGGATGGCCTGTTCGCACATATAGGCGATGGCGTCCTGATCGCCCAGCCAGTCGCCGCCCTTGACCGTGTCATAGAAGTGATAACGCCAATCGTCTTCGCCCATAT
>CBFGSX010000031.1:0-15571 GCA_965651535.1 uncultured Alphaproteobacteria bacterium
CAGTCTAAGCGTGGCGGGCATCAACAGGGCGACCACCGCGGTATCGTTGATGAAGGCCGAAAGCACGGCGGCGGCCAAAAGGATAAAAACGCTGATTTTTCTTTGCATTGGTAGGGCTTTCCTGTATAACTCCCCCGAGAATATAAACGAAATCGACGCGCTCTCAAGTGCGATGAGCGGTTGACCGGGGGATGAATGATTAAAACCCTGCTCAAAAACGAAAAGCCGGAAAAACCCGACGCGGCAGCCGTGCAGGCTTTTTATGCCGCAACGGTCGGATTGGCGCGCGCGCCCGTGTTTTACACGCGCTTTGAAACCCCCGATACGAATGACGGGCGGTTCGACCTGCTTTGCCTGATGCTCAGCCTTTTTCTGTTCCGCATCCAGCGTGACGATCCGGTCATGGCGCAGGCACTGTTCGACCTGACCTTCAAGGATATGGAGCGCGGCCTGCGCGAGGCTGGGGTGGGCGATTTGGGCGTGCCCAAGCACATGAAGCGCATGATCCAGGGGTTTTACGGCCGCTCGGCCAGCTATTACGAAGCGCTGGAACAGGCGGATACGGCCTCGCTGACCGCTGTGCTGATCCGCAACCTGTATAACGGGAAGGCCGACGCGCCCGCAGGCTCCATGGCCGAATGGGTGCAGATCGCCTGGAGCTATCTGGGCCAGACGGATTATGCCGATTTCGCGGCCCAGCCCGATACCCTCTTGAAACTCCTTCCACCCGAACGCGAGGCTGCCTGATGCTCGACCATACGCTCCCCGCCCGCAAGGCCACGCTTTCGCTCGTCGTCGATATTAACGAAGTCCGGGATCAAGGTGAGATTCACATCAATTTGGCCGCCACACCCAACGAATGTGATGCTCTAGCAAAACAACTCAAAATACTGGAAATAAACAATATAAAATCATCAATTTTGCTGCAAAAAGGCCCGCGGCCCGATCTTTTCGAGATCGAAGGCCACATCTCGGCCAATGTTGTACAGGAATGTTCGGTTACGCTCGCACCCGTCCAAGAAGCGATTGAGGAGCATTTCAGCGAAATCTTGACCACCTCACCAGAAACCTTGCGCGCCGCAGAAGAAGACGAGGATGCGGACAAGCCTATCGAATTGATCGAGCATGGAAAAATTAACGTCGGCACGATCGTATCCCAATGGCTGGCTCTGTCACTCAATCCGTTTCCGCGCTCAAGCGATGCGCCGGTCTTCGCCCATATCGAGGCCGACGATGCCGGCCGGGCCGACACGCACCGGCCCTTTGAAATTCTCGATAAAATCAAGGATAAATAGGCTATTTCGCCAAAAAACTCCTTGCATTAACCTATGCGACTCTGCTAAACCCTGTTCCTCAAGTTTATCCAAAGAAAGGCATGGAGGCTCCGATGGCCGTTCCAAAGCAGAAAACCTCGAAATCCAAGCGCGGCATGCGCCGCTCGCACCATGCGCTGAAGACCCCGGCTTACCGTGAAGACAAGCAAACGGGCGAGTTCTCGCGCCCGCATCACGTCGATCTGAAAACCGGCATGTATCGTGGTCGTCAGGTTCTCAAAGCCGCGACCGACGCCGCCTAAAGCGAAGCGTTAAGGTTTAATCCGAAATGATGGCGCAACGCCCCCTCACGATTGCACTGGATGCAATGGGTGGCGACAACGCTCCCGACGCCATAGTGCTGGGGGCTTTGCGCGCTTTGCCGCATCTGGGCGGCGCGCGCCTGATTTTCTTCGGCGACGAAAAACGCATCAAACCCATTATCGATACGCATTTCGAATTGAAAAGCGTCAGCGCAATCGTCCACACGGAAAAGATCATCACCAACGACGACAAGCCCACCATGGCGCTGCGCCAGGGACAGGGCAGCAGCATGTGGATGGCCATCGAATCCGTCGCCAAAGGCGATGCCGATTGCGTCGTCTCCAGCGGCAATACCGGCGCGCTGATGGTTCTGGCGCGCAAGCACCTCAAGATGCTGCCGGGGATCGACCGCCCCGCGATCTGCACGCCTATGCCCACCGCCAGCGGCGGCCAGACCGTCGTGCTGGACTTGGGCGCGAATATCGACTGCACGCCCGATCATCTTGTGCAATTCGCGCTGATGGGTGCCGTCTACGCCAAGGTAGTCTTGGGCGTTGAAACGCCCGCCATCGGCCTGATCAATGTCGGCGAAGAGGAACAAAAAGGAAACGATCTGGTCAAAAAGACTGCGGCGCTTTTGCGTCAATCCGTCCTTCCGGGGAAATTTGTCGGTTTTATCGAAGGCAACGACATTTCCAAAGGCACCGTCGATGTCGCCGTCACGGACGGCTTCACCGGAAACGTATTGCTCAAGACCGCCGAAGGCACGGCCTATTTCATCCGTTCGGTTATCAAAGGCATGGCCAACGATTCCATTTTCGGCAAAATCGGCCTGCTCCTTGCGGCGCCCGCGTTGAATTATCTGCGCAAGCGCATTGATCCGCGCCGCTATAACGGCGCGATGTTTGTGGGATTGGGCGGTATCTGCGTCAAGAGCCACGGCGGCACGGACGAAAAAGGTTTCGCCAACGCCATCCAAGTTGCCGCCAATCTGGTGACGCAGCGTTTCAATGAAACCGTCGCGCAAGAGCTGGGCGGGCTGGCCCATGCCGTCAATGGAAACGGGAACGGCATTGTCGGAGAAATCACCTCATGATCCGTTCCGTCATCCGCGGCGTCGGCGGTTATCTGCCCGAAAAAATCGTCACCAATCACGAGCTCGAAAAAACCGTCGCTACCAGCCATGACTGGATCGTCCAGCGCACCGGCATCCACCAGCGCCATATCGCCGCCGAAGGCGAGGCGACCAGCGATCTGGCAATCAAGGCCGCGGAAAAAGCGCTGAAAAACGCAGGCATCGCCGCCGCAAGCCTCGACGGGCTTGTGCTGGCGACGACTACGCCCGACCAGACCTTCCCCGCCACCGCCGTTAAAATTCAGGCCGCTTTGGGAATGCGCCCCGGCTCGGTGGCGTTCGACGTGCAAGCGGTGTGCAGCGGATTTATCTATGCTCTGGCCGTCGCCAATAATTTTATCATCACCGGACAAATGAAACGCGTGCTGGTGATCGGCGCGGAGACCATGAGCCGCATTCTCGACTGGAACGACCGTTCGACCTGTATCCTGTTCGGTGACGGCGCGGGCGCAGTCGTGCTTGAATCGCATTGGGGCGACGGTGACACATCGGATGCAGGGATTCTGTCGACCCATCTGCATACGGACGGCGCAAACGAGTCGCTACTTTATACCGATGGCGGGCCGGGCACGACGGGCGTTGCCGGAAAAATCAAAATGGAAGGTCGCGAGGTTTTCCGTCATGCCGTGCAGCGACTCGCCGAAGTGGTGGACGAAACGCTGGCTGCCAATCAGCTCGACCAATCGGCTATCGACTGGCTTGTGCCGCATCAGGCGAACAAGCGCATCATCGACGCAACGGCTGAAAAATTAAACCTTTCGCCCGATCGCGTGATTCTCACCATCGGACAACATGGCAATACATCGGCGGCCTCGGTACCGCTGGCGCTGGCTCATGGCGTGGAAAAGAATCTTTTCAAATCAGGGGACTTGCTCCTGCTCGAGGCCATGGGCGCGGGCCTGACCTGGGGCGCGGCTCTGGTGCGCTGGGCTTAAGGCTTGCGCATACTTGAACATTCGTCTATAAGAGTCTGTAACGAATAACAATACCAAGAGGGAACGAATCAACATGACGACACGCACCGTCACCCGTGCCGATCTTGCCGAAGCCGTCTACGAAGAAGTCGGCTTGTCGCGCAATGAAACCGCCGCTTTGGTCGAGCAGGTCATCGACGCGGTGATCGAAACCCTGGCCAGCGGTCAGGATGTCAAATTATCCTCTTTTGCCAGCTTTAACGTCCGCCAAAAAGGCGAGCGGATCGGTCGCAACCCCAAAACCGGGGAAGAAGTGCCGATCCAGCCGCGCAAAGTCATTGCCTTCCGTGCCAGCCAGCAGCTTAAGGAAAAGGTGCGAAAGGGCGTATCAGATAAATAACGAAGGAGTAGGTGACCGGTGACCATTGCTGAACTCGCGTTCGCTGCCCAAGAAGAAGACCTCGACACACCTCAGCGTCGCGGCCAGAAATCCGATACAGCCTATCGCACCATCAGCGAAGTCGCCACCGACCTCAATCTTCCGCAACACGTCTTGCGTTTCTGGGAGAGCAAATTCAAGCAAATCAGCCCGCTCAAACGCGGGGGAGGCCGACGCTATTACCGGCCACAGGATATCGAACTGATCCGCCGCATCCATTATTTGCTGCACGTTCAGGGCTATACCATCAAAGGCGTGCAGAAATTACTGGCCAAAGACCGCAACCTGCAACAAAGTGTGCCCGTCCTGCTTGAGGGCGACAGTGCTCGCGTCGTCGTCGCCAGCGCCCTGCAACGCGTTGCCTCTCCGGACGCAACCGATGGCAGCGCCAATGTTAATCGCCAGACCGACCTCAAGCTTTTGCTCGACAAGCTCAAGCTGCTACGGTCGCAAATCGACACCAAAAATACTAATACGCGATGTTAAACCGTCCGATGTGATGTGCGCGCTCCTCCGCACGAGAGGGAGCTTTTCGACGGCTTTTCTTTTTGGATTATAATGATGAAACTTGATGTTCTTGTGACCACGGCGCACCCGGACGACGCCGAATTTTCGATGTCCGGCACCATCCTCAAACTTCTGGCCAGCGGTAAAAAAGTCGGCATCGTCGACTTCACCCGCGGCGAGCTGGGCACTTATGGCTCGCCCGAATTGCGCGACAAAGAGACCGCCGAAGCCGACAAGCGGCTGGGACTGTCGGCGCGCAAAAATCTGCGTTTCCGCGACGGGTTCTTTCAGCATGACGAGACTCATGTCCTCCGGGTCGTCGAAATGCTGCGCCATTTCCGGCCCGAGATGGTTTTTTCAAACCCCGCCGATGACCGCCACCCCGATCACGGCCGCGCCCATGGCATTGTCAAAGACGCGATATTCCTCAGCGGTCTGATCAAGCTGGAAACCTCCTATGAGGGAAAACCGCAGGAAGCGTGGCGACCCAAGCGCCATTTCCATTATATCCAAAACGACGCCCACGCACCCGATTTTGTAGTGGACATCACAAAACAATGGGACAAAAAGCTGTCCGTTCTGGCTGCCTATGAAAGCCAATTCCACGGCGATGGGTTCTGGGAATTTCACAAAGCCCGCGCCGTTACTACGGGCGCACTAATCGGCTCGCCATACGGTGAGGGGTTTCTGTCATCCGGCCCGCTCAAGATCGACGACGTAACGGCACTCTAATTTCTTGTCATTCCGAGGCAGAGACGAGGAATCTTTTTTGTTTAGCCCAACAGGAGATTCCTCGTCGGCGCGTTGCGCCTCGCTCGGAATGACAATTCAGAAAAGAAAAAGCCCTCCGTTTCGGGAGGGCTTTTTTATCTCTCAAGTAAACCAGTCTTAAGCGGCCGATTTGATCTCTTCGACGGCTTCAGCGGCGCGCTTTTGCAGCTTGTTGCTGATTTTCTGCGCGGCCTGAATACTCTCTTCGGTGGATTTACGCGCCTGATTGGCGGCTTTTTCCATGCAATACTTGGCGCAATCGGCGATCTCTTCCAGTTTTTCTTTCGGATCGGCGGCGCTGCTCCAGGTTTCCTGCAGCGTCGAGGTCATCTCTTGCAGCAGACGGTTGGTGAAGTTCGCGTATTCTTCGGTCTGGTCTTTGCATTGCTCGAAGCTCTGCTGGACGCAGGCGGTGACCGTTTCGATGTTTTTCTGGCTGGTCTCCATGAACTGCTCGACGAATTTCTGCATATTCGCCGGCGCGAATTGCGGCATCGACGACATATCAAAGAATTGTGACGGGTTCATGAAATCGGCAGCCGCTTTCGATTGTTGTTTTTGCGACTGGTTCTGGGTTTTTGCTTTCTTCTTAGCCATTGGAACATCTCCCCGTTTTGGCGTGGTTTGGTTATGGGCGGAGTATATACGGTTTTATGCTGCATTGCAACACCCGGGTATTACCCCTTTGAAAAATACATACAATTTTATGTCACGCGGCTTTTTTTGTTTTCTTTTTAGGGGTTAGAAACCGCTCTACCACCATGCCCGCCTTGCCTAAAGACCGGTCGAGAGCCGCCATGGTTTTGGCCATGTCCCGCGACTCGTCTTCCATCCACGCCCGCAGCGCCACGAGATAAATCCCCGCCAACCCTATTTTTTTGACGGGATAGACGGGGGAGTCGCCCGCCACGTCCAGCATCAGCGACAGGGATTTGTTCCAGCGCCGCAACAACGCCGCCGCAAGGGTTGGGTGCTGTGCCGTATCTTTCAGCCAATGGATCACGCCTTTCCGATAGGGCTGGAGCGCATCGAAACGCGCCATCATCATGTCGAAATAAAGATCGCGCTTGCCTGTGCCGCTGCCGAAGGAAATATGGCGCAACATTTCACGATCCACATGACAAAGAAAATCTTCCACGATCGCGTGAACAGACGGGTAACGTGCATGAAGATCAGCAAAGGGAATCCCGGTCTTCTCCGCCAGCGCCCGCAGACGCACACGACCCAAGCCCCTTTCGGCGATCATGTCGAAAAGAGCTGCACGGATTTTAGGCTCATTCAGGGTCTTGGCTTTTCGGGTCATGGGTCCTCTTGCCAGACGGGTTGATGTCTTTATTGTGGTTCGCAGGGGCCGCAAAGTCAATGATCGCCCCGTCACAACAGAGGGAAAAAGGCATAGACTTATGAACATCGACAGCACTTATGACGTCACAGGGGTCGGCAACGCGATTGTCGATATTCTTTCTAACGCCGATGAGAAGTTTCTGGGCGACCATAAACTATCCAAAGGCATGATGATGCTTGTCGATCAGGAACAATCCAAACGCCTTTTCAACGCTGCGGGCGTCGTCAAGCAACAATCGGGCGGCTCGGCGGCCAATACCATCGCGGGCATCGCATCCTTTGGCGGCAAATGCGCCTTTATCGGCAAAGTCGCCGACGACGAGCTGGGCAAGGTTTTCCGTCACGACATGACGGCGCAGGGCATCGATTTCCGCACGACGGCAGGGAACGATTTCCCGACCGCGCGCTGCATGATCTTCATCACGCCGGACGCGCAACGCACCATGGCGACTTACTTGGGTATCAGCACCGAGATCGGCCCCGACGACCTCGATCCGACGAAAATCCGCAATGCCAAGGTGACGTATCTCGAGGGCTATCTGTTCGACAAGCCTCTGGCCAAGGACGCCTTTAATGCCGCCGCGATCATGGCGCACACGGCGGGCAAACTCGTGTCGCTGACGCTGTCCGATCCGTTCTGCGTCGACCGTCACCGCGAGGATTTCCAAAACCTCGTCAACGGCCATATCGACGTGTTGTTTAGCAACGAGCTAGAGCTGCTCTCGCTTTACACCAGCGACAATTTCGATCAGGCGCTCAGCCGCATCGCCGACAAAACGGCCATCTGTTGCGTCACGCGCGGCCCGCAGGGAGCCGTCATTCTTTTCCACGGCAAAAAATTCGACATTCCCGCCAGCCCCGTGGCCAAAATCATCGACACGACGGGGGCGGGCGATCTGTTCGCCGCCGGATTCCTCTATGGCTTTACCCAGGACATGGACCCCTATCAATGCGGTATGCTGGGCGCCAAAGCCGCCGCCAATATCATCGCGCAGGTCGGCGCGCGCCCGCAGACCGAGCTGAAAACGCTGTTGGCGGCATGAAAAAGATAAAACCGTCATTCCCGCGAAAGCGGGAATCCAGAAAGTTCTCCAGCCTTGTGCCGCTGGATCCCCGCTTTCGCGGGGATGACATTTGGAGAACAAAAAAATGGATGCTCGCTTTCGCAAGCATTGCGGTGTGGTTGAGCTTATCCTTCAGCGCACAAGCCTCCGATCACGCCATCGCCATGCATGGGCAACCGCTTTATCCTGCGAGTTTCGCGCATTACGACTACGTCAACCCGGATGCGCCCAAAGGCGGCAATGTACGCCGCGCCGAAGTTGGGACGTTCGACAATCTCAACCCGTTTTTGATTACGGGACGCGTCACCAGCGGTTTGCAGGAAGCACTTGTCCTGACCTATGACAGCCTGATGACGCGCGCGTGGAACGAGCCGTTCACCCTGTATGGGCTTGTCGCCGAAAAAGTGACCGTGCCGCCGGATCGTTCGTCGATCACGTTCCACATTAACCCGAAAGCGATATTCCATGACGGTAAGCCCGTCACGACGGAGGATGTGAAATTCAGTTTCGAGGTTTTGAAAAAACACGGCCGCCCGAACCAGCGCCGGATCTACAAGCTGGTGAAAAACATTGCCATCAAGGACAAACATACCATCCGCCTTGATCTGGGCGAGGGGCATGACCGCGAGACGGTGATGATTCTAGCCATGATGCCGGTGATCCCCAAGCATTACTGGGCCGACAGGGATTTCGGCAAGACGACGCTCGAGCCGCCTTTGGGCGGCGGGCCGTATAAAATCGCCGATGTCAAACCCGGCCAGCGCGTTATTTTCGAGCGTGTCGAAAATTACTGGGCCGCCGACCTGCCCGTCGCGCGCGGCTTGTACAATTTCGACCGGCTGCAATACGATTTCTTCCGCGACGACAAGGCCGCGCTTCAGGCTCTGGCGGCGGGGCAGGCGGATTTGCGACGCGAATGGTCGGCGGTAGCCTGGAAGCGCGACTATAATTTTGCCGCCGTCCGAAGCGGAAATATTATCAAAGAGGATTTCAAGAACGGCCGCCCGGCGCGGGCGCGTTTCTTTGCCTATAATATGCGCCGCCCGATGTTTCAGGATATCCGCGTGCGCAAGGCGCTGGCTTATGCGTTCGATTTTGAATGGCTGAACAAATCGATTTTTCTCGACACGCAAACACGCGTCGACAGCATTTTCATGAACTCCGAGCTGGCCGCGCCGCAAAAACCGAAACTGCCGAAGACGGACGGCTCGGGACTTGCGGGATTGCGCGCCAATCTGCGCGTCGCTGACGACCTGCTGGGCAAGGCGGGGTATACGGTCAAAGACGGCCTCCGCATGACGCCGGACGGCAAGCCCCTTGTCTTTGAAATTTTATTGAACGATCCGGCGGATGAAAAAGTCGCGCTGGAATATGCCCGCGCGCTCGATCGCCTGGGTATCAAGGTCGCCGTGCGCACCGTGGACACCGCACAATATATCGGCCGCATGAGCCAGTTCGACTTTGACATGACCTTGGCCATGTGGCGCAACTCGCTGTCGCCGGGAACCGAGCAGGCGGTCTATTGGGGCTCGGCCGCCGCCGACCAGCAGGGCAGCTTTAATTACAGCGGGCTGAAATCCAAAAAGATCGACGCGCTGATCGCCCGGCTGACAGGGGCCGAAACCCGCGAAGGCCTCGTCCGGGCTGCGCAAGAGCTTGACCGCGCCGTCATGGCAGCCTGGATCGGCGTGCCGCTTTTCGATGCCGTCGGCGACCGCGTGGCCTATCGGAAGGGAATCGCCCGGCCCGAGACCACCCCGCTTTACGGCCCGTCCCTCGAAAGCTGGTGGCGCGAGGCCGCAAGTTCTGGTAAAGAGGATGGTAAGAATTTGGCCCCAAGATAAGGCCCAAAGGAATTTCGAGGAGTTGTTTGCCATGAAGATGCGTTTTGCCGTTCTTGCCTTGAGCGTTCTGGCTCTGGGAGCCTGCGCCCAAAAGGAATATCATTACTGGCAAAAAGCCGACCCCTCGGACGCGCTTTATCTTCAGGGCGTCAAGGCCCAGCAAATGCTGGAGCAGGATATTTCCTATTGCGTCCATACCGTCATCGAACTGACCAAGCTGGCCGATACGCGCACGCAGGTGCCGCCGCCCTTCCAGCCTCTCGGCTCTTATGACCAGAAACAGGCGGCCGACCAGATGGCGCGCCTGCCGCATTGGGACGTTCCGGAATATATCCGCGATTTGCGCGTCGATCACACCGACTTCCACGACTTTGACGGCTGCATGAATCACAAAGGCTGGGAGCGCGTGAAATATATCGGCCCCGAAAGGGAACGCCACGCCAACCGCGTCTATAACGACACGGCCAATTACTCGGTGCGCCCCAAGAGCCCCGCGACCGAGAATTACAACAAACAAATGAAAGCGTTGCACGAAAATCACAAGAAATAAGGTGATGACCGCTACGCGATTCTAATTTTTACAATGCGTTAACCTGCGCATGCTAAGTCCCGAATTAGTGATTCTGTCACATGGCCGGGAGGGGCATGATGCGACGACTCGTGGATTTGATTGGAAAAGGGCCGCAAACCAACATTGCGCGCCCCTGCGTACCCGACGGGCTGGCGGTTTTCGCCATCGGCGACATTCATGGCCGCGCCGATCTTCTGGTCAAAATGCATCGCGAGATTATCCGCCAATCCAAAGACTTGCCGGAAAAAGTCAAGAAAGTTGCCGTCTATCTGGGCGATTATATCGATCGCGGCCCCGATAGCGCCGAGGTGATCGACCTGCTAGTCGCCGCACCGCTTGCGGGGTTTCGATCCGTCCATCTCTTGGGCAATCACGAACTGGCCCTGATCAGCTATCTGCGCGGGGAGAGGGACTTTCTGTCCGGCCCCAAAGTCGCGCACTGGCTTTTCCACGAAGGCGGGCTGGCCACGCTGAAAAGCTATGGCGTCAATATCTCGACCAATACTTTCCCCGAGAATATCCACCGGATGCGCGTCGAGCTGCTGCGCAAAATCCCGACCGACCATATCGAGTTTCTCCAGCGCCTTTCGCTGAACCATTGCATCGGCGATTATTATTTCGTCCATGCGGGCATCGATCCGAACCGGCCCCTGAACGAACAGCGCCCCAGCGATATGCTCAACATCCGCGAGCCGTTTTTGCAGTCGCGCGCGCTTTACGACAAGGTGATCGTCCACGGCCACACGCCGTTCAAGGCGCCGAACATCCAGAACAACCGCATCGGCCTTGACACCGAAGCCGAGATATCGGGCCGCCTGTCGGGCGTCCTGCTTCAAAAGAACCGCGTTATGTTATTGCAAACAAAAGAGACTTGATTCGTCCTCTTTTTTCGGGCACCTGTGAATGCAACAGTATGTTGTATTCGGTTTCTGATGCGTCTTTTTACGGTTTCGTTTTTGTTTTTGTCTTTGGTTGCAGTTTCCGGCGCGGCACGCGCCGACGGCGACAAACCGAACGGACATCGCGCCGGTTCCTATCTGCTGGCGCCTTCCGTCACGATCATGCAGGTGTTCGACGACAACATCTATGCCTCGCGCAGCAATACGAAATCCGACTTCATCAGCATTCTTTCACCCAAGATCGAGGCCGTTTCAAACAACCCGTCTCGCGGCGTTCACGCCCGATTTGAATCGCGGCACGGCTTTTACCTTCACCATAGCGATGAAAACTTCAACGATGCGCAGGCCGAATTGTCGCCTTACGTCGTCATCACGCGCGCGCTGAGCCTGCGTGGCGGTCTGTCCTGGGAGAGGGGGCACGAGGATCGCGCCGCCGAATCCGGCCTCAATACAAGCCTTGCCCGCGAGCCGGTGCAATGGCAGCGCGGGACGGCGCGGCTCGAGGCCGTCTACAAACGCGGACGCGTCGGCTTTACCCCTTTTGGCGAATTTGCGCGTCTGCGCTTTGACAATGTGGCGCGCGTCGGCGGCGGGCAGTCCTTTATCCACGACGACCGCGACCGCGACGAAACGACGCTGGGCACGGAGCTATACTGCGACATCACCGACCGCAGCGCACTTTACACGCGTATCGAACGCTTCGACAGGAATTACAAGCGCAACGATTTCGATACGGGGCCGGGGACTTATACGGGTAACGACCGCGATACCGACGGCGTGCGCGCCATCCTCGGACTGCGTATGCCCGCGACCGCGCTGGTCGCGCTGGACGTCCATGCCGGATACCACCATCAACGCTTCGACGACCCTGCCTTTGATACCTTGCGCACCTTTGTCGGAAGTGCGGATCTAAGCTGGGCCGTTACACCCCTGACGACGATTATGCTGGGCGCGGCGCGCACGGCCCATGATACCGCGCAGGACGGCGCCGCCGCCTATATCGCGCATACGGGCCATCTTAAAATAAGCCATGAATTGCGGCGCAATCTGACGGTCGATGCCGGAATTTTCGCCGCGCGCCACGCCTATGACGGTTTCGACCGTGACGACGACCTCATCGGCGGCGGGGCCGGGCTGGCATGGCGGATGAACCGCCGTTTGCGCTGGCGCGCGGATTACGCCTATGAGGATCGCGATTCCAACATCGCGGCCAGCCGCTACGACAAACAACGCGTCTCCATTTCCCTGAATGTGGATTTTTGATGCCAGGAAAATTTCTCCTTTTCGTTTTTATTGCTTTGTCCGCCGTCGGATGCGGCCATAAGCCGCTTGACGACGGCTTGGCGATGCAGGATTCCGCCTATCGCCTCAGCGTCAACGATGTCGTGACGGTTCACGTTTTCGGCGAGTCCGATCTCAGCGCGGATTACGCCGTCGACGGGCAGGGGGCCATCACCCTTCCCCTGACCGGCAAGGTGGCCATCGGCGGCGGAACCGAACAGGAAGCCGCGCAAAAAATTGCCGGCGCGCTGAAAAAAGGCGGGTATCTGACCCAGCCGCGCGTGACCGTCGCGCTCAAGGATGCGCGTCCGATCTTTGTCATGGGCGAAGTCGAGAAGGCGGGCGAATATAAATTCCGACACGGCCTGACCGTCTATCAGGCGGTGGCGCAGGCGGGCGGCTATACCTATCGCGCCGACCGCGGCGACATCGTCATCCGCCGTCCGTCGGAGAAAACAGGCGCCGCGCATGCGCGCTTTGCGGCTTCGGAAGATACGCCCGTGCTGCCCGGCGACAGCATTGAAATCGGGGAGCGTTTCTTTTGAGCCTTTATCCGCGCCAGATGCCCGCCAACGACGCACCGCAGCTTCCCGCGGGTGCAAGCGGTTTTTATTTGCATGACCTGATCGAAGTTGTGCGGCGGAGGCGGGGGATCGTTCTGGCTTGCGCGGGAGTGGCCTTTTTGTTCAGCGCCGCTTTTTTCCTTGTGCTGCCGCGCGACTATGAAGCGCGGATGCTGGTGATGGTGCAAGCCGCCGATACGCGCCTGACCTCGAGCGTCAACCCGCACGGGCCGCTGATCGCGCCCGAACAATCCGTCGTGCTGTCCGAGGCGGAAATTCTGCGCTCGCAGGATCTGGCGCGGGCGGTCGTCGACGATCTGAAACTTGACGCCGACGCACGCTTTATGATGCACGGCGACAGCCGCGAGGACGCTGTGCTGTTCCTGTCGCGCCGCCTGTCGGTCAAGCCGCTGGCGCGCTCGCTGGTGATCGCGGTGTCGTTCCGCCATCCGGATGCGGAAATGGCCGCAAAAGTCCTGAACCGTCTGGGCCATCTTTATCAGGAAAAACAGATAAGGCAAAAAATTGAGGGCGCGCAGAACACCGCAGCGCTGCTCAACGAGCGTCTCAAGACTCTTTCGGATAAATTACGGGAATCGTCACAGGCGGTCGAAGAATACCGCGCCCGCGAGAACCTGATCGACGGCGCGCAGGTCGAACTGACCTCGCAGCAGATTTCCGAGGTCAGCTCGCAAATCGTTCTCGCGCAGGCGGATCTCGCCGCCGTAGAGGCGAAAAACAAACAGCTGAAAAGCATTCTTCAATCCCAAAAGCCGCTCGACGGCATTTCCGAGATTGCGCGTTCGGAGCTGATTAACCTTTTGAAACGCGATGAAGCGGTGCTGCTCCAGAGCTTTGCCGAGGCGCGCACACGCTATGGGCGGAACCATCCGCGCATTCTGGCGTTCAACGCCGAGATCGCCGAGTTGCGCCGCAAAAAAGAAGCCGAGATCGCCCGCATCGCCGACACCATGAACAACGACGTGCTGGCAGCCGAGGCCAGGGTGGTCGCCTTGCAAAAAAATCTCGACGCGCTGGAGCAAAAACGCCGCCGGGAAAACGCTGCCGCCATCGGATTGCGCGAACTGGAACGCGAGGCCGCCGCCAACAAAATGATCTATGAGACGTTCCTGAACAAATACAAAGAAGCCAGCATCCTCGGCGACGTGCAAAAGCCCGATACGCGCATCATTTCAACGGCACACGTGCCCGTGCTGCCGGCCGGGCCGCCGCGCGCCGTTCTGGTGCTGCTGGCGACGCTGGCGGGTCTTGTCGTCGGATTGGTCGGCGCGCTGGTACGCCATCAGCTTGAGGAAGAACGACGGCGCAGAGCGGCGGTCTCGGCGGGATATCACGCCGCTGCGGCTTATTCCGCCGCGCATTCGCAGGATTTTGACCTTGATAAGCCGAAAACCGAGCGTATCGTGGCTTGAGGGGTTTGAACGCCCCCTCCCTGATACCGTCTTTTATTTACCATAATATATATTATCACACAAATGGGTTGGATGGTATCCGTCATCCCGTCGAAAGACTGGATCCAGTCTAAAACACAACGATGGACTCCGGCTTTAGCCGGAGTGAGTGACGGTTATTTTAGACCGTATCCCCCGGGCTTTGTAGCTTAGCCATCACAAAGGCCGTATAGGGCGATAACAGGTTATTACCGATGATCGCGGCGTCGCTGCCGGGTTTTACGCCGAAATTATTCATGCCCGAAAGCAGCGATTCCAAAAGCTGGCGGTGGCCCCATTGGATTGCGTCAAGCGCCGAAAGCTGCGCCGAGACGCTTGAATGATCGACGGCATTACTTTCCACGCGACGGAACGCCAGGCTGCGCACCTCGTCCATCCGCGATGCCGAGGCAAATTGCACGGGCGATTTTCCAGCCCCGTCGCCCTCACCCATTTTCGCGGCAAAGAAATCATAGACCTGCGCCAGGCTGCGTTTTTTTCCGCTTGCGTCATAGAACACGTTCTTGTTCGCTTTGGCCGCCTGCGGGAACAGATCGGCGGCCATCTGGCCCGGATTTCCCTGTTTTTCCTTGAGAAATTTTTTCGCACCGCTCAGGCCCAGAAAATGCGCCAGATACAAATCGGTCTCACCGACCTTGTTGCCCAGACTTGTTTGCAGGTAATCGGCATTGTCCTTGGTCATGGCCGCGACCATGTTCGAGGCGATTTTCGGATCGTTGCGTAATTGCAGGATTTCGCGGCGCGCAGCGGCATCGGCGACTTTCCCGTCACCCGAGATTTTATCGGCGTATTTTCCAAGGCCGAAATCCTTGCCGTATTTCTTGACCGTTTGCAGCCATGTGGATTCGATAAACTGGAACAATCCCGTAGCCGAGCTGGTGCCCGCCTTGGCCGTGGCGTTAAAGCTGCTTTCCTGTTTCGCCTTGTCCATCAGGTAATCGAAACTGACGCCCGTGCGCTGGGACGCGCCGCGCACGGCCTGGATCACCTGCGGCGAAGCTCCTGCCCATTTGGCGGAAATATTACTGGCGGCTGGCAAACTCATGGCATCCTCTTCACCCTTTATAAATGCAAAGAGTGTGCCATATTAATTATTTATATAATTCATGTGTTTAATTAAATATCGCGTCAGCCATCATCAGCCACTCGCCGGATAATCGGGTCGCCAGATACGGCTCTTCTTTCCGGGC
>CBFGSX010000032.1:0-15525 GCA_965651535.1 uncultured Alphaproteobacteria bacterium
GATACGCGCTCTTTATTTTTAAGAGCGCAAAAAGAAGGAAATAAAAATGATTAGAGTTCTCGTGCTTTCTTTAGTTTTTTTCTGTTTTGCGACTGTGGCGTTTTCTCAGAGCAAGACAGACAAGGCTATTAATAATTGTGCGGCAGGAAAAAAAGATGCAGAGGTTGTGGAATGTTTAGAAGATGTAATAGTTGAAAGCTTGAAAGAAATAAATAGCGTAATTTCATCTGCAGAAGATTTGAAAAATACATACCCAGATGATGAAGATATTTCCAATTATGTAGATAGGCTGAAGGAGTCCCATAAAGCATGGGAGGTCTATACGCAGAACTATTGTTTAGATATGTGCCCTTATGGCAGCGCTTGTCCTGAGAGTGTTGCGGAAATGCAGACATATATGTGCTTGTTGTATAAATCTAAACAATATTATGATGATATATCAGAGCAAGTCCGGCGTGCAAAAAATGTAGCACAGTCGCTAAACAAGCAATAAAAAAACGGCCCGCGTTTTGCGCGGGCCGTCAGTCAAGACGAGATGAGTCCCCCTATTGTTCGATGAACAATTGATCTCTCTCGTCAACCTGTTCCATCAAAGACGTTTTCAGTTTTTCAAACGCCCGTGCTTCGAGCTGGCGCACGCGTTCCTTGCTGACGCCCAGCTCCTGCCCCAGAGCTTCGAGCGTGACGACCTCGTTGCCGAGGGCGCGCATCCGTACGATGTATTGCTCGCGGTCGTTGAGGTCGCCCAAGGCCTTGGCCAGCCATTTGTTGCGCGTTTCCTTGTCGCGCATGAACAAAACGACTTCTTCCGGGTTGGGGCGGTCATCGGCCAGCAGATCCTGAAACTCGGTCTCGCCGCCGTCCTCGCCGCCGCCGACGATGTTGTTGAGCGCCTGATCGCCGCCATTCATGCGCTGTTCCATTTTGACGACGTCGTTATATTTGACGTCCAGCGTCTTGGCGATTTCATGGCGCGCGGCATCGGTCAGCGTTTCGCCGTCGCGGCCCTCGATTTTCGCGCGCAGGCGGCGGAAATTGAAGAACAGCGATTTTTGCGCCGAGGTTGTGCCCGTGCGGACGATCGACCAGTTGCGCAGGATGAAATCCTGAATCATCGACTTGATCCACCAAGTCGCATAGGTCGAGAAACGAATGTCGCGGTCGGGATCGAAACGGTTCGCCGCCTCGAGCAATCCGATATTCCCCTCTTGGATCAGATCGCCGACGGGAATGCCGTAATGGCGGAATTTCATTGCCACGGCCACAACCAGACGGGTGTATGCCTGGATCAATTTATGCAGCGCCTTTTCGTCCTTGTGATCGCGCCAGGCGCGAGCGAGGGCGAATTCTTCTTCGCGCTCGAGCATTTTTTCGGCCATGGCGCCGCGGATAAAAGTCAGATCGGCTTTTTCAGTCAGCGGGTTGTCGAAGTGAGCCATTGCAGCCTCCTTTTACTTCTGAACGGTGTGAACCCTTGAAATCACCCTCGGATGAGCGGTGATATTCCTTCTACGGGGCGGACGGGCGTTTGGATCACCCTATGTTATTGGCATAAATGCGGATAATTTTAGTGAAATCGGTGTCGGGTAATGCTTGACCCACAAGGCGTTAACGCGCAAAATGCCATAAATCCAAAACGGATTCATTTACCCGGGGGAGATATTTCCATGCGCTCTTATTTGTTGGCGACGACGCTTCTTGTTTCCGTTGCTTTCGCTTCGACGGCTTTTGCCGCGGGCGGGCTTCACAAGCACGACAAGTCGATTGCAAGCCATGGCTATAATGTTGTCATCGACACGGTGGCGGCGCCGGGCGAAGGTCTCGACCTCAAGGACGAGCTGGACAAAGGCATTGTCCGCGATCACCTCATCAAGGCACCCGCCGCGTCGCCTGCGATGCCCGCGCCCGATGGCGGCGACGTAAAGCCTCTGATGCCGCCGCAGCCCGAGCCGACCGTTTCGCCGCAATCGGGCATGGATCCGACCGCGCCGATCGAGGTCGGCACGATGGCCCCGAATATCATGCTGCCTTCGGCGCAGGGAAATTTCGTCAGCCTCGCCGACAAGCTCGCGCAAGGCCCGACTTTGGTGCTGTTCACGCGCAACACTTCCAGCCCCTATGACATCCAGCAGCTGCAATTGCTGCAAAAAAATCTCGCCAAGCTGAATCATTACGGCATTCAGGTTTTGGCCGTGACGCCCGACCCGCTCGACAACATCCAGCGCGCGCAAGCCAAATACGGTATTACCTTTGATATCCTCAGCGACAATACGAACGTCTTCGCCCAGCAATTCGGTGTGCTGCAATATGCCGCGCCGACGCCCAGCCTGTTCAGCATCGACAAGGACGGCCGCGTTGCCGCCATCCAGCTGCAACCGAAAATGTCCGCCGTGTTCGACCTGAACGACGCTACCGATCCTTTCCTCGGCCAGCAGGCCACAGCGCCGACGCAACATCGCCAGCCGATTGCCGCAATGACCGACGCGCCGCAGCAACAGGCGACCGTCAATACGCTGGCCGCGCAGGAGCCTGCCGCCGGATCGGATATCGCGCCGCAGGGCGGAACGACGGAAAACGTCATGCCTTCCGTGCCGTCGCCGCAAGCCGATCAGCTTTTCGTGCCAAAGATCAGCATGAAGCTCCCGCCCAGCCATCCGGACTATAAAAAGTCCCTCCGCGTTGGGATGGATATCTAATCAAAAAGCCCCTCAAACGAGGGGCTTTTGTTTATCTTATTTGTCATCCCCGTGAAAACGGGGATCCAGCGGCGAAAAACCTGAATGTTAAACTGGATTCCCGCTTTCGCGGGAATGACGGATTGAAGAATTACGTATCCAAAAAGCTTCTCAATTTGCGCGAGCGGGAAGGGTGTTTCAGCTTGCGCAGCGCCTTGGCTTCGATCTGGCGGATACGTTCGCGGGTCACCGTGAATTGCTGTCCGACTTCTTCCAAAGTATGATCCGTGTTCATGCCGATACCGAAACGCATCCGCAGCACGCGTTCCTCGCGGGCGGTGAGGGTGGACATGATGCGGTTGACCGTCTCGCGCAGGTTTTGGTTGATCGCGGCGTCGAGCGGTTGGATCGCGGTCTTGTCTTCAATAAAGTCGCCCAATTGTGAGTCTTCTTCGTCGCCGACCGGGGTTTCGAGCGAGACCGGCTCCTTGGCGATCTTCATGACCTTGCGGACTTTTTCCAGCGGCATATGCAGACGCGCGGCCAGTTCCTCGGGCGTCGGTTCGCGGCCCATCTCGTTGATCATCTGGCGCGACATACGCAGGATCTTGTTGATCGTCTCGATCATATGCACCGGAATACGAATGGTGCGCGCCTGATCCGCGATGGAACGCGTAATCGCCTGACGAATCCACCAGGTCGCATAGGTCGAGAATTTATAGCCGCGGCGGTATTCGAATTTGTCCACGGCCTTCATCAGACCGATATTCCCCTCTTGGATAAGGTCGAGGAATTGCAATCCGCGATTGGTGTATTTCTTGGCCAGCGAAATCACAAGGCGCAAGTTGGCTTCGATCATTTCCTTTTTGGCGCGGGCGGCTTCGCGTTCGCCCTTTTGGATCAGGCCGACGATGCGGCGGAATTCCTTGATCGGCAGGCCGGAATCGCGTGCGATGGTGTCAATTTCCTCGCGCAAGGCTTCGGCCTTTTTGCCAGATTTCTCGGCGAAATCCTTCCAGCCCTTGCCGTCGCGCTTCTTGACGTCCTTGATCCAGTTCGGGTCTTGTTCGTGGCCGTAATACGAGTCGAGGAAATCCTCGCGCTTGACCTTGGCGTCGAGCGCCAGACGCAGTAATTTTCCTTCAATGCCGACCAGTTTGCGGTTGAGCGCGTAATGCTGGTGGATCAGCTCCTCGACGCGGATCGGGTTGAGGTGAACGTTTACCATCA
Organism: uncultured Alphaproteobacteria bacterium; assembly: GCA_965651535.1. Taxonomy (GTDB): domain Bacteria; phylum Pseudomonadota; class Alphaproteobacteria; order Micavibrionales; family SZUA-601; genus JAQGJA01. Next base: position 3,906 of record CBFGSX010000032.1, read on the forward strand.
AATCCATCAGGCGCATTTTAAGGTCGTGGAATTTCTTGTCCTGCTGCGGCGTGGTCTTTTTGCCGGCGGCAAAAGCGTCCATGCGCGCGATCTGCAGGTCGTACATCTTCTTATAAGTGTCGCCGATGGACGCAAAGGTTTCCAATACCTGCGGTTTCAGTTCGGCTTCCATGGCCGAGAGGGACAGGGCAAGTTCGTCGACCTCTTCCTCGACTTGGCCTTCGCCCTCGGATTCCTCGTCGTCGCCGGATTTCTTGGGTTTTTCGTCCTCGTCATCCTCATCGTCGCGCGGGGCAGGGGTCTCGCGCATCGAGCCGCCATAAGTCGCTACAAGGTCGATCACGTCACGCAACAAAACACGGCCTTCCTGCAAGGCGTCGTGCCAGCCGATAATGGCCTGAATGGCCATCGGGCTTTCGCAAATGCCGCCGATCATGGTTTCGCGGCCCGCCTCGATGCGCTTGGCGATGGCAATCTCGCCTTCGCGGCTCAATAACTCGACCGTGCCCATCTCGCGCAGATACATGCGCACGGGGTCGTCGGTGCGGCCGATATTAGCGTCGTCGACGTTGCCGCCCGCGATCGCATAGGTCTTGCGACCGTGACGGTCGACGGCTTCGTCCTCGTCGTCGTCATCGCCCTTGGCGGCGGTCTTTTTCTCGCCGCCTTCTTCCTCGTCCTCATCGTCGGCGTCGATGACATTGATCCCCAGATCGGAGAGCATCGTCATCACGTCTTCGATCTGTTCGGACGTGTATTGATCTTCGGGGATTGTCTGGTTCAGCTCGTCATAGGTGACGTAGCCGCGCGTCTTGGCGCGGTCGATCATGCGCTTGACGATCTTGCTCATTGCCTTTTCGGCGGTGCCGTCATCGCTGTCGTCGGGCATTTGATCGTGGGTGTCGTTCTTGGAAACCATGGGCGGAGGGGTCTTCGCAGGTTAGAGGGAATCGTCCAGAAGGGTTTGCTCCTGTTGGCTCAGGGCCACCAGACGGTCGGCGGTGTCGTCGCTGTAATCCGTTCGAACGGCTTGTAAAAGGCGGGTTTTGTCCCGTGAGACCGTTTTGATCTGCATCCGCGTCCACACATCCTTCCAGCCTTCGTTGACCTGATCAGCGGGGGTTCCGGGTCGTGCGAACCCGAAAAGCTGATAGATCGAATCGTGCAACAGGTTGGTTAAGATAGACTCAAGTCCTCGTTCTGACAAGAAATCTTTGACCGATTCACTTGTTAATATGTCATCTTCGGGACGGTCATGCATCAGCGTGACCAAAGCCTCGCGCACGGCATCCATTTCCGGGGTCGGCGCGGAGTGCGCGGCAAAGAGCTCAAGGTCTTGCTCCAGAAGGAAGGGATGGTTGATCGCCGCCGCCAAGAGAACTTGCCAGCTCCGCTTTTCAAGGTCGTCGGCGGGCTTGCGGATCTTGACGGGCAGGACGGGGGCGGGCTTTTTACCTTTGGCAAATTTGCCCGAAGGCGTGGCGGAACGGCCCAGATGGAACAGCCTGTCTTTGAGGGTCTGGCGGTAATTCTGTTGCAGAACCGGGTCGGCAATGCGGCGGATGGCGGTGTCCAAATTGGTCTGAAGCGCGGCGCGTCCCTCGGGGGTGGCGGGGTGCTGTTTCAGCTCGCGCTCCCACAGCGCATCGAACACGCCCGAAGCCTGATCGAGGACGGATTGCATGGCGGCCGCGCCTTTTTTCTGGGTCAGCGAGTCCGGGTCTTCGCCCGAAGGCAAAAACGCCAGCCGCAGGGATTTTTGTGCCGTTAGGTGGGGCAGGATACGATCAATGGCGCGATAGGCTGCGTTCTGGCCCGCACTATCGCCGTCAAAGCACAAAATCGGCGGTGCTTCGGGCGGCGAGGCTTTCCACGCCAGCATCATATGCTCCTCGGTCAGCGCCGTGCCAAGCGGCGCGACGGCGGTGGTGAACCCGCTCTGGTTCAGGCTGATGACGTCCATATAACCTTCGACCAGGATGAGGGGCGTCTTGGCGTTGATCTGCGCGCGCGCCTGCGCCAGGCCGTAAAGCACGCCGCTTTTGTTGAACAGAATCTGTTCCGCCGAGTTGATGTATTTGGGTGGTTTTTCATTCAACGTCTGTCCGGCGAAGGCCGCGTCCAGATGCCGCCCGCCAAAGGCGATGACGCGGCCGCGCGCATCGGTGACGGGGAACATGACGCGCCCGCGGAAAAAGGAATAGGGTTTGTCGGCCTTGTCTTCGCGGGCTGATTTTTTCAACAGGCCCAGCGTCACAAGGTCGTCGATTTTCAAATCCTGCTGCACCCAGGCCTCGCGCGCGGCGTCCCATGAATTGGGCGCATAGCCCAGACGGAAGCGCGCGATGGTTTCGTCGCTCAGGCCGCGCTCTTTAAGATAGCGCAAGGCAAAGCCGTTTTGCGGGTGGTGAAGCTGCGCCTCAAACCATTTGGCGATGCGTTCCGTCACCTGCATCATGCGTTGCATCGCGTCGAATTTTTCCGCCGATTTCGGATCGGGTTTGGGGATTTCCATCCCGGCCTCGGCGGCCAGTCCTTCGACCGCCTCCATAAAGCCCAAATTGTCGTGGCGCATCCGAAAGGATACCGCGTCGCCATGCGCGCCGCAGCCGAAGCAATGGAAAAATCCCTTGGCGTCGTTGACGTAAAAGGAGGGGGTCTTCTCGTTGTGGAACGGACAGCAGGCTTTGAACTCGCGGCCCGCGCGCGTCAGTTTGACCCGTCGGCCGATAATCTCCGACAGGGTCAAGCGTCCCCGCAATTCGTCCAGAAAGCGTTTGTCCAGCACCGCGATTCCCCTAGCGTCTTCCTTTGTGCCTTGAGATAGGCTGGAAGTAAACAGGGCAAGAAGAGGTGGAAGGCATTGGATTGACTGACTTTCCGCCGATTGGGCTTGAGTGTTAACCTTTTTTGTGGTTCAATGGAGCCACTCACGGTAAACACAGTGCCCCCTTTCAATGCGGGCGCTTTTTTATTTTATCACCCGAACGAGGAAGATAATGGAAAAGATTCCAATGACGCCGAAAGGCCATCAGGCCTTGATGGATGAACTGCGCCAATTAAAAGAAAACGACCGCCCGCAGGTGATTCAAGAAATCGCCGTGGCGCGCGATCACGGTGATCTAAAAGAGAACGCCGAATATCATGCCGCGCGCGAAAAACAGAGCTTTATCGAGGGCCGCATCCAGGAGTTGGAAAGCGTGTTGTCGCGCGTCGAGGTGATCGACTTCACCAAATTCGAGGGCGAGACGGTGCGCTTCGGCGCGACCGTGCAGGTCTATGAAGAAGAAAGCGAAAAAGAACATCACTACATGATCGTCGGCCATTACGAGGCGGATATCACGCAAAACCGTCTGTCGCTTCAGGCGCCGTTGTCGCGCGCGCTGATCGGCAAGGCGGTCGGGGATGTCGTGTCGGTGGTCGCGCCCGGCGGAAAGAAATCATACGAGATCGTCTCGGTGAAATACGCCGAGCATTTTGACAAGTAAGAGGGCCTACTGTTCTTTTTTCTTGGACGTGTTGTCGTTGGCTTCGCCGATCATCTTCTCGATATCTTCCTTGGGCACGGGTTTTTGGACGATGACGCAGGACCAGCCCAGCCCGTCATATTCCATGTAGCCCAGCGTTTTGGCAAAGGCGACGATGGCGCCGTCGCTGTCGATATAGCTGCCGCGTGTCTGGCCCTTCATGTCGATGGTGAAGGTTTCATAAATGTTCTTGCCGTCGCTCGAGGCGATGATCTTGTTCTGGGAGTCGAGCAGCAGTACGCGCGTGCGCGGCCATTCCGCCTTGTCGATAGTCGGCTCGTCCTGCACGATGACGCGGGACTGCTCGCCCCAGTCGAAGAACACGCCCATGACGCCGATCATTTCACCGTGCAAATCGCCACCCTTGCGCACGGAGGCGGCATAGACCGCGCTCGGCTCGCCGTTATGGAGCGGCGAGTCATGCACATCGTCGACGATGTATTCCTCGCCGCTGCGGGTTTTGACGGTTTCCTTGAACCAGCGCTCATTCGAGGCGGATGAGCCGATCAACGTCGGATAGCGGCTGGGGCGCGACACGGCGACGACCTTGCCGGTCAGATCGGTCAGCACGAGGTTGGAATAGATGGTGTAAAGCTGGTTGATGACGCCCAGGCGTTTGCAGGCATATTCGGCGGACTCGGGTGTTTTTTTCTCGAGGCATTGCACGAAAGCATCGTCTGTCGCCCACCAACGCACATCGGCGGTGCGTTCGAACAGGTTGCGGACAATCAGCTGCACCAGGGTCTGCGCCATCTCGACCAGGCGCACGCCCTCGAGCGTTTCGACGATCTGGTCGGAATAGCCCAAGCCCTGACGGATGCGGGCCATGACGACTTCGCGGAAATCTTTTGAGTTGTTCGTCGTCTGTTGCGAGAGGCTTTTTACCTCCGAGGCGACGACGGCAAAGCCCTTGCCCATCTCGCCGGCGCGGGCGGCTTCGATTGTGGCGTTCAGGGCCAGTAATGTCGTATGCGAGGCGATCTTCTCATTGGTCTTGGCAAAGCGTTCGACGTCTTCTTCGACCTGACGCATGATAAGTTGTAGGGCGCGGGGAAGCATGGGGGCCTCGCTGGAAAGAGAAATTAAATTACCTAATCAGGATAGAAAATAAGAATTAACAGCTCTTTAAAGACTTCCCGCGTATGACTATACGTCCGCTCCGGACAACTTATTTTTTATTTTAACGTAATCTGGAGTCTCCCTATGTTTGAAAAACTCAAGACAAAGGCCCTGCTTTCGCTGGGCTTGGTGTCGCTGTTTTTTGTGCCGTTCGCGGCGCAGGCGGCCGACACGATCGATAGCGGCGATACCGCATGGCTTCTCATCTCCTGTGCGCTCGTCATGCTGATGACGCCGGGGCTGGCCTTCTTTTATGCCGGGATGGTGCGCAGCAAGAACGTCGTCTCGACGCTGTTGCAGAACTATGTCGCACTGGCGCTGGTCGGCGTGATCTGGGCCGTCGTCGGCTATAGCCTTGTCTTCACCGAAGGTAATGCGTTCATTGGCGGGTTCAAATATCTGCTGCTCGAAGGCGTCGGACAAGAGCCGTCACCGGTTGCAGACAATATCCCGCATCTGGGCTTTATGGCGTTCCAGATGATGTTCGCCATCATCACCCCCGCACTGATCACCGGTTCGATCGCCGAGCGTATCAACTTCAAGGGCTGGCTGGTGTTTTGTGGATTGTGGAGCCTTGCGGTTTACGTTCCCGTGGCCCACTGGGTCTGGGGGCCGGGCGGTTGGCTCGTCGACAAAGGCGCGCTTGATTTCGCGGGCGGTATCGTCGTTCACCTGACATCGGGTTGTTCGGCGCTGGTTGCGGCTTTTGCCTTGGGCAGCCGTCACGACGCCAAAGGCCACATGAAGCCGACCGATGTCGGCATGGTCATGCTCGGCGCGGCTTTGCTGTGGTTTGGCTGGTTCGGCTTTAATGCCGGTTCGGCGCTCAGCTCGGGCGGTCTGGCGGCACACGCTTTCGTCACGACCTTCCTTGCGGCTTCGACAGCCTTCCTCGGCTGGTTGGCCGTGGACTGGATCCGTCTGGGCAAGCCCTCGGCGGTCGGCGCCTCGATCGGCCTCGTGGTCGGTCTGGTTGTCATCACGCCGGCAGCCGGTTTCGTCTCGACGGGCCATGCTTTGCTGATGGGCCTCATCGGCGGTGTGCTGTCGAACATCATCGCCGTCTACGTCAAGAAAGCGAGCCATTATTTTGACGATACGCTGGATGTGTTCGCCTGCCACGGTATCGGCGGTATCCTCGGCGCGATTATGACGGGCCTGTTCGCAAGCTCGGCCGTGAACTCGGCTGTCAGCGATGAAGGTTACTTCATCAGCGGTAAGACGGATCTGTTTATGGCCAACCTTGAGGGAACGGTCATCGCGGTCGTGTATTCGATGCTTGTGACCTTCGTTCTGATTAAGGTCATCAACGTGATCATCCCGCTGCGCGTCGGCGCGGGGGACGAAGCCTCGGGCCTCGACCCGTCGGTGCACGGCGAGACCTTCCGCAACTAGTTTGCGTCAATCTATCCGGAAAAGCCCGCCCCCGCTTGGCGGGCTTTTTCTTTTGCGCTAGACAGGAAGGAACAAGGAGAAACACATGACCTCGAAAAAATCCATCATCGCGGCGGTGGCCGTTCTGGTCCTTTTGGGCGGCGGCTATTTCGTCTATCGCAATATGTTCGACTGGATCCGCATTCAGGCCGAGAAGGTGGCCAGCGAATCCCTCGGGGTCGATGTCGGTATCGGCAGCATCTCGGTCGCGTTTAAGGACAAGACGGTGCGTGTGAAGGGCATCAAGATCGGCAACCCCAAGGGTTTCGATACGCCCTATGCGGTGAAGCTGGGCCTTGTCGAGGTGCAGGCGGATGTCCTGTCGCGCGAAAAGATCGTCATCAAAAAAGTTCTGGTGTCGGATAACAGCCTCCATCTGGAAATGAAAGGGCCGCGTTCGAACCTGAACGCCTTGTCCCAAGGGATTAAAGGGAAGGGCGGCAACAAAGCCTCTTCCGGTGACAGCAAGCCGCCGACAGTGAACATTACCGATCTTGTCATCGAGAAAACCGCCATGAATGTGCGCTCGGACATGGTAAAAAATCAGGGTGCGATCTCGCTGCCCACGATCCGCCTGAAGAATGTCGGCCAGAACAACAACCAGGCCTCGGCCGTCGTCGCGCAGATCACGCGGACGGTGGTGAACGAGGCATTGACCGCCGCTGCGCGCAGCGGCGTATTGCAAAACCTGTCGAAACAGGGCGTGGACACGTTGAAAGACGGTTTGAAAACCGGTGGTGACGGTCTCAAGAAATCGTTACAGGGAATTGGGTTCTAAGAAAATTGGAGCGGGCGAAGGGATTTGAACCCTCGACTTTCACCTTGGCAAGGTGACGCTCTACCCCTGAGCTACGCCCGCGCCGCGATTGCATGAATCGCAAAGCCCGGACACACTAGCGGCCTGTTTTGGGGTTTGCAAGAGGAGATTCGGGCGTGGCCGAAATCGTTAAAATGGAGACGTTCGACGGGTTTGCGCCGGACCAACAGGCCTTGCTGGGGGTGTTTTCAGCCTTGGGGATTTCCCATGAAATATGGTCGCACCCGCCCATTTTTACCGTCGAGGAGGGGCTGCGCCTCGATCTGCCGGGGCATATTCCGGGCCGGCACGGCAAGTCGCTTTTCCTGACCTGTCCCAAAAGCGGGTTGTGGCTGGTGGTGGCCGCCGAGGATACCCGCGTCGATCTCAAGAAGCTGGCGGGCGCCGTCGGGGCCAAGCGGTTCAGCTTTGCCCGCCCCGAGAAGATGGTCGAGATACTGGGCGTAACCCCCGGCTCGGCGACGCCCTTCGCCTTGATGAATGACGCAGGCCGCACGGTGCAGGTGGTAGTCGACGCGGCGCTGGCGGGTGCGGAGAAATGCGTTTTCCATCCGCTAAAAAACGACGCCTCTACAGTGATTTCCAGCCAAGACCTGTTGCGCTTTATTAGACATTTCGGCTATACCCCGCAGGTTCTTGAATTGACCTGAAACGGTCTAGATTAGAAGAGACATGAAACTGCAAGCCCTGCCCGAAATGTTGCCGATTTTCCCGCTCGAGGGGGCGCTGCTGTTGCCGCAGGGCGATTTGCCGCTCAATATCTTCGAGCCGCGCTATGTGGCGATGGTGAAAACGGCAATCGCGGGCGACCGCCTGATCGGCATGGTGCAGCCTTGCCCGTGCCCCGAGAAAATGACCGACGGCGCGCGCCCATTCTATCATGTCGGTTGCGTCGGCCGGATTTCGGCCTTTGAGGAAACGCCGGACGGGCGTTTCCTGATCAATCTGCACGGGGTGGCGCGTTTTGAAATTCTGGAGCACGAGCTGACGGCCGAGGGCTACCGCAAGGCGCGGGTCGATTTTGCCGCTTTTGCCGATGATCTGTCCGAGCCGCAGCCTTTGCCGGAATGTCTGACGCGTTCCTGTCTGGTCGAGAAAATTCAGGAATATCTGTCGAATGAAGGTCTGTTCTTGGATTGGGATCTGGCCGCGCACGTGCCGGATCAGCGTTTTTATACTTTGCTGGCGATGGTCTGCCCCTTTACGCCCGCCGAGAAACAGGCTTTGCTGGAAGCGCCGGATTTCGAAGCGCGCTGCCGCCTGATGAAATGCCTGCTCGATATGGCCTGCGCCGAGGAAAACGCGAATGTCAAACCCACGGAATGTTGATCCGAAACTGCTTGAACTTCTGGTCTGCCCGCTGACCAAGACGGGTCTGCGTTATGATGCAGGCGCGCAGGAGTTGGTTTCCGATGCGGCAAAGCTGGCCTTTCCGATCCGTGACGGCGTGCCGGTTTTATTGCTTCAGGAAGCGCGCCGTCTGAACGCCTAGGCGTTTTCCACCAGCGTCGACAATTTGTCCTGCCCTGATTTTTCCAGCTTTTCCAGGAATCGCGGCACGTCGCGCATGGAGGGCAGGACGATGAATTTTTCCTTGTCCGTTTCGGCCACTTCGGCTTCTTCAAAGGCCCAGCTGGTGTGATAGGGGATATGGATGGCCTGACCGCCGAGGCGCACCACGGGCAGGATGTCGGATTTGATTGAATTACCGACCATCACCACTTCTTCGGGCCTCAGCTGGTAGCGCTTGAAAATACGCTCATAGGTCGCCTCGTTTTTTTCCGAGACAATTTCCACCGCGTCGAAATAGGGCGCAATGCCCGAGCGCGTGATCTTCATTTCCTGCGCCGTCAGGTCGCCCTTGGTAATGAGGATCAAGCCATAACGCTCGTTCAACTTGCCGATCGTCTCCGCCACCCCGTCCAGAAGATGGACGGGATGCTGGTGCAGCTCTTTGCCGATCTCGAGTATCTGTGCAATGGCGGATGCAGGCAGGTTGTCGCCGGCCATGCGCAGAGCGGCTTCAATTGTCGACAGCATATGCGATTTGACCCCGTATCCCCATACCGGAAGATTGGCGATATGTTGTGCGTCCATTTTTTCGAGCGCGTCCGGATAATCGCCATATTCGTTGACGAGCGCGTGCAGGCGTTCCTTCGCCTCCAAAAAATAATTCTCATGGTGCCAGAGCGTGTCGTCCCCGTCGAAGGCGATGGTCGTGATGGTCATTTGGTTTCTTCTCGTTAAGGGACTTCTGATTGTAACACCCGGCTCCTAATAAAGGTTAATGCGGGCATATTCGTTAAAAATTGAATAGAATTTTATGCAGTTTTCTGTTATAGTGTGGGTAAGGAATCGTGTTTATTCTGATTCTAAAGGAAAACCCCGTGTCCATGAAAACCGAGCAACAAGACCAATATAATTCTTCGAATGGGGTTTCTCTCAAATCTGCCGCGAAATACGCCTTGCTGCCGGGGTTTCTGCCCCGTCTGCGGCGCTTTACCGAGGCCTTGCACGGCTTTCTGTTCATGTTCACCCAGCTATTCGGTGCGGCTGGGCTTATTGACCGTCAGCATCCCTGCCTCAAGCGTGAAAATATTGGACGCTATAAGTTCTCTCATATCATTGGTCTGGCGGCACAAAGCGTTGTTTTTGATAAGAAACATATTCCGCAAACACTGATGTTTTTCGCCATCATGTTGTCATTGGCCCTGTTGGCGGGGATTGTGGCTGTCTATATTTTAATTCTGTTTTCCAAGGTTTCAGCCAATCCCGCACAGGCACAATATTTCGGCCAGAATCCAAATGTCACACCGACTCAGGATTGGTCCTTTATCTTTTTAAATCGTATTTTCGGCGGCTCGGATACGACAGGTGTCGCTTTCTGGACAGGTGCGACGGATGGCACCGCAAATAGTGCCTATACGACATTGTTCGTAAATATGCTCCAGCATTATTCATTCGCGCTTTTGATTATTGCCGTTTTTATGATTATCTACCTGTTCTTTATCATGGTGGCAGAATCCGCCAGAACAGGAAGCCCGTTCGGCGAACGTTTTGATAGTGTGTGGGCGCCCATTCGCCTGGCTTTGGCAGTAGGCCTTTTGATCCCGGTCAGCGGGCAAGGCTATAACGGTGCGCAACTGATTACCTTTCAGGTAGCGGAATGGGGTTCCAATTTGGCAACGAATGCCTGGTGGAACGCCATCAATAGCGTGCAGTGTGACCCGACCAGTTCCGATCCAAATGAACTGCGGCGCTGCAATTTCATCCCCATGCCAACCGCCGATATGGGCCTGCGTTTCATGCGGGATGCTTATATGATCAACCTGTGTCAGTCGTCTTACAACAAAGTTAATCAGCAAGCGCTTGTCCAGATGGCGACAAACCAATGGACAATCTCTGTCGGTGCAACGACAACGGGTTTGTTTGGTCCACCCATCCTTCCGGGTTTTTGCGGCTCCATAACGGTGCCTAATTTTTTGTCGGCTGGAACAGCCCCCGCACCTGCTTTGGAGCTGCCTAATCTGATTATTGGAGCCTACCGTTGCATTGTGAACTCGTATCTCAATCTTGGTCTCGATACCGGAGGTTTTAATTGTCCTGGATCCACCATGCGTGCCGATGTGGATCAGCTTGTCGAACAGCAGCTCGAGATTAAAGCCGCCACGCTTGAAGAGTATCTCACGCCGACGGATATTTTGAATTACGTCTCGACCTATTGGAGCACTATCGGATTTAATCGTGTGGGAGAGCCTTTCTTTGAGGGCGGGGTATGGGATGCGGCGCGCGCTAATTTTAATTTGTGGGTCATCCAACAAATGCGCGACGATGCCCGATATGGCTGGGCTTCTGCCGGTGTGTTTTATGTGCGGCTGTCGTCTGCCTTTGACCTCTTGAACCGCGCAGTCAAGGAACATCCGCAGATGTTAACAGCACCGTTACCTTTGAATGCGGTAGAGGCAATGATGATGGGGACAGCTTTTGCGCCCGGGGCCTCATTGGCGGTCACAGGGGCCATTGCCGGGTGTATGCTGGTGGAAGGAACCTGGGTTGGAAAATTGTGCCCTTCTTCTATCAAAGCAGGAATCAAGATACACCGCTTGGGGACCAAAGCATATGGCCGTTTTGCCACTGCGCCGAAGAATGCTCCGCAGACAGCAAACACACAAGACTTCTTTGAGCGTATTGGGGGCGAGAAGAATTACACCCAAGCACTGGCAGGTGAATCTGATCAAAGGAAATACGAGGGATCCTCTCCGACGTCTTCCAGTGGCGGTTTCTCGAAGGAAATTCTCAAATATATTCAGATTAACAGCGATAACACCCATCCTCTGGGCACGGTTGTCCAATGGGGGTATAATTTGATGACGGCTTCCGCCGGCATTTTGGGCGGAGGGGTTGTGGCCGCGTATTTTGCAGGACCCGTCGCCGCTGATGTGGCCAGCACAATCGTCATGCTATTGTTTGGTGCCGGATTCATGCTGGCGATCGTCGTGCCGATGATGCCGTTTTTGTATTTTATCTTTGCTGTTCTGGAATGGATGATGAGCGTCCTCGAGGCTGTTATCGGTATGCCGCTTTTTGCCTTGTCCTTTATATCGCTTGAGGGGGATGCGATGGGCAATGCGAAGAAAGGCGTCATGATGTTGTTCGAAATCTTGCTGCGTCCGGTGATTATTATCGTGTCGCTGATTGTTTCGGTTATCATCTTTACAGCCGC
>CBFGSX010000033.1:0-14714 GCA_965651535.1 uncultured Alphaproteobacteria bacterium
TTCCCCGGCGAAGGCCGGGGTCCATTGCGCCGAAAGACAATCCATCGTCGGGCTGATGAATGGATCCCGGCCTTCGCCGGGAAGACGGAAGAAGGTAATGTTTTTAACCAACGCTCCCCTCCAAGCTGATCGCAATCAATTTCTGCGCTTCGACGGCGAATTCCATCGGCATATGCTGGAGCACTTCGCGGCAGAAACCATTGACGATCAGGGCGACGGCTTCTTCTTCGCTGAGGCCACGCTGCTGGCAATAGAATTTCTGATCGTCGGAAATTTTTGCCGTGGTGGCTTCGTGTTCCAAAGTTGCCGTCGGGTTACGGCACTCGATATAAGGCACGGTATGCGCGCCGCATTGGTCGCCAATCAGCAATGAATCGCACTGCGTGAAGTTGCGGGCATTGTCGGCACCCGGCAGAACTTTGACCAGACCGCGATAAGTGTTATCCGCCTTGTGTGCGGAAATTCCCTTGGAGACGATGCGGGATTTCGTGTTCTTGCCGATATGGACCATTTTGGTGCCGGTATCGGCTTGTTGGAAATTATTGGTGATGGCGACCGAATAAAACTCACCAACAGAGTCATCACCCTGTAAGATACAAGATGGATATTTCCACGTAATCGCGGAACCCGTTTCCACTTGCGTCCAGGAAATTTTCGAGCGGTTCCCACGGCAAATACCGCGCTTGGTGACGAAATTATAGACGCCGCCCTTGCCTTCCTCGTCGCCCGGGTACCAGTTCTGAACGGTCGAGTATTTGATCTCGGCGTCTTCCATGGCGATCAATTCCACATTGGCGGCGTGGAGTTGATGTTCGTCGCGTTGCGGGGCGGTGCAGCCCTCGAGATACGACACATACGACCCTTTATCGGCGATAATCAGCGTGCGTTCGAATTGGCCGGTGTTTTTCGCATTGATGCGGAAATAGGTCGACAACTCCATCGGGCAGCGCACGCCGGGCGGCACATAAACGAAGGAACCATCCGTAAACACGGCGGAATTAAGCGCGGCGAATTTGTGATCGTCCATCGGGATGACCGTGCCCAAGTATTTTTGCACCAGCTCGGAGTGTTTTTGCACCGCTTCGGAAATGGGACAGAAAATCACGCCCGCTTCTTCGAGTTTTTTCTTGAACGTCGTCGCAACAGAAACGGAATCGAACACGGCATCGACGGCGACATTGCTCAGCATCTGTTGCTCGCGCAGCGGAATGCCGAGTTTCTCATAGGTTTCCAGCAATTTCGGATCGACCTCGTCGAGAGATTTCAACTGCGGCTTGTTTTTCGGCGCGGCGTAGTAATGCGCATTTTGGTAATCAAGCGTCGGGAATTTCAGCTTGGCCCAATCGGGCTCCGGCATTTTTTCCCAGATGCGAAACGCCGCCAGCCGCCAATCCAACAGCCATTGCGGCTCGTTCTTTTGTGCCGAGATAAAACGCACCGTGTCCTCGGTCAGGCCTTTGGGCGCGTAATCCATCTCAATCTCGGTTTCAAACCCGTATTTGTATTTGCCTTGGGTCTGCTCGAGCGTTTGCAGGGTTTCTAAAGTGGCGGCCATTCTTGTTTCCTATTCGGCGTATTCCGCGATTTTGATAAATTCGCGCGGCTGGGCATTCCACAAATCGGCGAGCGTCACCCCGTCCAAAGCGCGCACGATGGCTGCGTTGACGGGTTCCCACTTGCCGCGCAACGGACATTTCTTTTGCGACGCGCAGCAGGCGGATTCCGCGTCGAGACATTCGACCATGCTGACCGGGCCTTCGACGGCTTCGATCACCTGGCGCACGGTGATGGCGTCGCCGCCGCGCAGCAGGCGATAACCGCCCGTCGCCCCGCGAAACGATTCCACCAGTTCCGACTTGGCCAGCTCCTTGAGGATTTTGGCCACGGTCGGTTCGGGCACGGAAGTTCCCGCCGCCAGTTCGGCGGTGTTGAAACGCTTTGCGGGATCGGCGGCCATGCGGGCCAGAATCACCACCGCGTAATCGGTCAGTTTGTTGAGTCGCAGCATTGCGTGGCCTATATAGGACTAATTTAGTCCTGATTCAAGCCTTTTCCCGTGAGAAACCGGCCGGAACGGGGGACGGATTCCATGTTTCGCGCTTGGCCGCCTCGGGCACGGGGCGCACGCGCAAGGGCGTGACATTGTAAAGCTGTTTGCTGGCCTCGACCAGAATCACCCCGCCGAATTTCGGCAGCAGCGCCTCGCCGAAGCGGTCGAGAAACCGCGAAGCCGCCAGCAACAGGCGGTTATGGCTGGGCAGGAAATACAAAGCGCGCGTGTGACGCTCGATGACGAATTGCAGATCGCGCAACAGATTGCGCATCTGTTTCATGCTATAGGGGCGGCCATGGCCGAAAGGCGTCTTGTCGAGCCGCGACCACAGGCTGGCGCGGTTGGGCACGAGGATCATCACGCGCCCGTTGGGCTTCAGGACGCGCCACGCCTCTTGCATCAGCTCGCGCAGATACTCGGCGTTTTCCACCGCATGCACGAGGATGATTTTCTCGAAACTTTCATCGGCAAAGGGCAGGATATAATCCTCGGTTACGACGCTGCGCGACGGCGCGCCGAGCGGCCAGCGACCCGCACCCAAAGACGCCGCCATCACGGCGAAATGCGGCATATTCTCGCCGTCATCGAGATACGGCACGGCATAGCCGATGCCCGCGACGTTTTCACGCGCCGCGTGCAGGTCGGGCCAGAATTTCTCAATTTTGCCGCGCAGGACCGCCGCCGTCAGCCGCCCCAGCGGGGACTGATAGAATTGCTTGATCTCGGTGATGTCGCGGTACATAGCGGTATTCTACCCAATCCGTCATTCCCGCGAAAGCGGGAATCCCGTTCATGATGACAATCCAGAGTCATATTAATTCGCACAAGGGCGCAATCAACGGCACGTTGGACTCCAGCAATTTGTAATCGCGCAGGCGCACCGGCTTGACCCAGGCCAGCTCCTGCCCCTCTTTGGGCGCGGGCGTTCCCGTCCAGTTGCGACAACCGAAAACGGGGATCAGCACGTGACGGTTCATGTCGTCATAGGTATGCGAAATGAAGCTGAGCGGGAAAAACGCTTTCTCGATCGTGATGACGCCCAGCTCTTCTTTCAATTCGCGGATCAGCGTCTGTTCGGGGCGTTCGCCCGCCTCCATCTTGCCGCCGGGAAATTCCCACCAGCCCGCATAGGCTTTGCCCTCGGGGCGCTTTTGAATCAGGATGCGATTATCCGCATCGATCAAAGCAGCGGCGGAACACAGAACAAGCGGATGGGACATTGACGCTCTTTTGTAATGGATGCTCGCTTTCGCAAGCATTGCGATTTACACCTATCGTAACCCTTGCGCAAGCGAGGGTCTAGAAACAAAAAAGCCCCGACAAGCGGGGCTTTTCAAAATTCATACCCAATCTTACGATTGCGGCAGGGTGATCTGAACCTTGGCTTTTTCGCGCAGACCTTCGATGACCTTGCGCAGCTGTTCTTCGTTCATCTGGGCGCGGAGACGCTCCTTGACCTGATTGAATTCGGGTTTGGGGCGCTTGCGCACATCCTCTACCTTGATCACGTGCCAGCCGAACTGGGTCTTGATCGGCGTCTTGCTGACTTCGCCTTTTTTCATGGCGAAGACAGCCTCGTCGAATTCCTTGATCATCATGCCGCGCGGGAAATAGCCCAGATCGCCGCCATTGGCCTTGGTGGCATCCGTGGAATGTTCCTCGGCCAGCTTGGCGAAATCGCCGCCCTTACCCAGCTTGGCGATGATGTCCTTGGCGGTTTTCTCATCCGACACAAGAATATGACGCGCGCGCATCTCGTTCTCGTCCGGCACCTTGGCGATCAACTCGTCGTATTTCTTCTTGAGATCCGCATCGGACACCTTGCCTTCGATGGATTTCTCGACAAAGCGCGTGCGCAGCACTTGTTCGGTGGCTTCGGCGATACGCTCTTTGGCGACCTTGTCGTTGGCCAGCTTCTGTTCCGCCACGGCCTGATCGATCAGACGGTTGTTGACGACCTGATTGACCACCAGCTCGAGCAGGTTTTCGGCGGGAGCCGTCTGCATTTGCGGCGGCATGGTGTTGACGAACGCCATGATGTCCTTGCCCGTCAGCTTGCCGCCGTCGAACGTCGCATAAACCGCATTGGCCTTGATGGCGTCCTTGAGCGGCTTGCCGGTTGCCGGCTGACCTGCCGCCGGAGCAGTCGAAGCGGCGTTTTCCGCCCCTGCCTGGGTCATGTAAAAGAACGAAGCGCCGCCGACCACGCCGATCACGGCAACAGACAGCGCAAAAACTCGAAACTTGAACGTCATGGGAAATATCCTTTGATTTGCAGATGTGCGGTTCGTCGAATTCTAGCCCTCCCGCCGGTCGACGGCAAGGGGTTGAAACCTCTAATTTTCAGGGACAACGAAAGCGGCGACGCAAGACCCCCTCGACGGCCTCGAAAGCCATTTCCTGCGGGGCAATTTCCGCCTGCGACCAGTCGCGCAATACATTATCCACAAGCGTCTGGGGGCCGATGGCGGGCGACAGGCAGACGGCATTGGCGGGATTGCTGTCGCGCATGAGCTTGTCGGCCACCGCCGCGACATAACCGGCGCATAAACCCGCTTCGACATCGTAGCGGCTCTGGCACATCTGGTGTAGTTGATGCGCCGTCAGGGGGGATTGCACCTGTGCGCCCGCCGGAAAAGCGGTCAAAAAGAAGAGTGCAAAAGCGGCCAGACGGCGTAAAATCATGTTATCGTTTCTACAGCAGAAAGATCCCCGCGCCAATGGCCATTTTATTTTCCGACGACAGCTATCGTGCCGACAAGATTTTTTCCGCGCTGAAATCGGCCATGCCCGAGATCGACCTGCGCAAATTTCCCGACACCGGAGACCCCGACGCGATCGACTATGCGATCATCTGGTATCCCAAGCCCGGCAGCCTGCAAAACCTGCCGAATTTGAAAGCCGTTTTTTCCGTCGCCGCCGGGGTGGACGGCATTCTGCGCGACGCCACGCTGCCCGATGTGCCGCTCATCCGCAGCGTCGATCCCGGCCTGACTCAGGGCATGGTGGAATATGTGGTCTATCACGTGCTGCGCTATCACCGTCACCAGCACCATTACGATCGTCAACAGCGCGAGGCCGTGTGGAAACAGCTGCCGCAAGTGCCGCCGCAAAAACGTCGCATCGGCATCATGGGCCTCGGGGAGATGGGCGGTGCCTGCGCCAAGGCGCTGCGCTTTTTGAAATTCGATTTGCGCGGATGGAGCCGCAGCGCGAAAAAGATCGACGGCATGAAAACTTTTGCCGGAGACGATGCGTTGCCTGCATTTTTATCCGAGACCGATATTCTGGTGAACGTGCTGCCGCTGACGCCTGAAACGCACGGCATCCTCAACGCCAAAAATTTTGCCGCGCTTCCCGACGGCGCGTTCCTGATCCATGCCGGGCGCGGCGGCCACATGGTCGAGTCCGACCTGCTGGCGGCGCTGGAAAGCGGGAAACTGACCCACGCCTCCTTGGACGTTTTCCCCACCGAGCCCCTACCCGAAGACAGCCTGCTTTGGGCGCACCCCAAGATCACCTTGACCCCGCATATCGCTTCGATCACGGATTTCGCGGCGGCGGCTCGAAATATATTAAATAATATCAATCTATTAAAATCAGATCAACCCTTGCCCGGCACGGTCGACCGCCGCCGCGGATATTAGCATAATTGGCACAAGGCTTGCATTTAAGAGGGCAAGACACCCTTTTTGAACGGAGGCAACAATGTCTGAATTTGCAATGATCAATCACCTGGTCGGCCAAGGCTGGCAAATGGTGGACAATAAGTTCTTCATGCTCAAAGGCCGCACCGAAAGCCCGGTCGATCTGCAACTGGCCTATTTCATCCAGCGCCAGATGGAGCGCGCCAAATTGCGCGAGCTTTTTGCAACGCAGGCCTAAAGCAGCCCGTCATCCTTGCGGCGGAAGTTTTCGATCCCGACATCGTCGAGCGTGTTGGTCTCGATCCGGTCGAGGCGGTCTTCCTCGTCCTGATCGCGCTTTTCCTGCGTGACCTCGAGCTTTTTCACTTCGAGATAAGCGTCCTGCACCACATGGGTCGCCGCCCGCACTTCCTGGAGCTTTTCGCCGATGCTGGTATCCAGCGCGGCGCATTCCCTCAGCACGCGATTGAGATACGCACCGAAATTGCGCGCGATATCGACATCGACGGCGGCGAGGTTCTTCTCGGCGGCGAGCCTGTCGAGAAGGGATTTCTTCTCGGCACGCAACGATTCCAGTTCGGTGTTCAAAACGGCCAGCAATTTGCGTTTTTCCTCGAGAGTATGACGGCGGTACTTGATCAGGTTATGCAGCTTCGCCATCATCGGCCCCCTGCGCTTCCGGTTCGCCCCGCCACGGGATGCCTAAGATCGCCGCCAGCTGCGCATAACCTTCTTCCATGCCGCATTGCTCGTAAGGTGTCTGCGCCAGAAACGCCTCGAGCGCGTCATAGAGCTGGATAGCGCGGTCGACGCGCGGATCGGAGCCTTTGCGATAGGCGCCCAGACGGATCAGCTCGGCCATGTCTTCGTAGAGCGCCAGATTTTCCTTGGCCTGCTGGATCAGTTGATTCTCCGCGTCCGTGTTGCATTTGGGCAAGGCGCGCGACACGGATTTCAAAATATTGATCGCGGGATAGCGCCCGCGCTGCGCGATGGCGCGATCCAGCATCAAATGCCCGTCGATGATCCCGCGCACCGCATCGGCAATCGGCTCGTTGTGATCGTCGCCCTCGACCAACACGGAAAACAATCCGGTGATATTGCCTTCGCCTTTTGCGCCCGGCCCCGCGCGCTCCAGCAGTTTCGCCAGCTCGGTGAAAGTCGTCGGCGGATAACCTTTGGAAGTCGGCGGCTCGCCCGCACTCAGCCCGATCTCGCGCTGCGCCATCGCAAAGCGCGTCACGGAATCCATCATGCACAAAACGTGTTTGCCACGGCGGCGGAAATATTCCGCAATCGCCATGGTGGTATAGGCGGCCTGGCGGCGCACCAGCGGCGGCTGATCGCCCGTGGCGACGACGACGATGGCGCGCTTGAGACCTTCTTCACCCAGATCGTCCTCGAGAAATTCCTGCACTTCGCGACCGCGCTCGCCGATCAGACCGATCACGGCGATATCGCTGGCGGTATTGGCGCGCGCCAGCATCGACATCAGCGTGGATTTCCCGACACCGCTGCCGGAGAAGATTCCCATACGCTGTCCCTTGCACATCGTCAAAAACGTGTTGAGCGCGCGCACGCCCAGATCGATCTTGCCCGCCATGCGCTGGCGCTGATGCGCATCGGGCGGCACGGATCGAAGCGGCGTCGGAATTTCGCCATGCGGCAACGACCCCTTGCCGTCGAGCGGATTGCCGAGCGCATCGACGACGCGGCCCAGCCAGCCTTCATTCGGATAAATCATCGGCGGTTCGCCCTGCACGGTGACGCGGCACCCCAACCCGATTCCGTCGAGTTTTCCAAACGGCATCAACAGCGCCTTGCCGTCGCGGAAGCCGACGACTTCGGCCATCATCTCGTGACCCGTCGTCGTCGTGATCGTGCATTGCCCGCCCACGGCCACGGCCTGCATCAGGCCGCGCACCTCGACCAGCATCCCCGACACGGCCGAAACGCGGCCATAGTGAACCAGATCGGGAATCCGGTCGATTTCCTGTTCGATCTGCGTCAAAAAGTCGTTCATCAGACCATTCTGCGCCTGTAAAAATGAAAGGGAATTTAAGGCTTTCCGCCGAAAAACAAGAATGTATTTATTTCAAATTTTATATATCATTAAGTCTTTTTTGATATTCTGGGAGAACGATGAGGAAAACAAGAACACCACATCAGAGGGAATTCTCCGTCCATGCAACCGATCTATACCATGCCGGTGCCACCCGCGCCGTCCAGCCCGGATCTGGCCTATTATCAGACTTTCGTGCACGCCATGAACCGCACCAAGGCGTCCAGCATTGCGGAAAAACTGCGCACGGCGATCGAGCTGACCGCCGAGCTGGCCCAGACCAGCCCCGCCCATATCGCGCGGATGCTGGTCGATCACGGGCTGCGCGCGCCCAAGAACGCCTTTCCCGACTCTTTCGTCGATTACGTCGAGAGCCGCCCCGCGCCGAAAAGCTTCGTGCCTTTGGCTGCCGCGGATGCCGACGTGGCCGCCCTTCGGAATTTCTGGCAAACGCTCGTTTCGGCCAAGGCCGAGGAGCGGGCTCTGGAGAACGCGTAAGCTCGGATTAACCCTTCCCCTTTATCCCAGCTATTCTTACGGCCCCGCTTTTGCGGGGCCCCTTTTTTCTGCTAGACAGGAGCGCATGACCCATCTTCTCAAGCGCTACCGTCTGGCCGCCGCCGCCAACCGGATCGTCACCGACCCGGAACAGGAAAAAGCCGCGCGCGAGCTGGACGATCTTTTCGGCGCGCTGGCGCAAAACCGCAAGCGCCTGTTCTTCCTGCGCAAGAAAATTGCCGGGCTGTATCTGCACGGCCCCGTCGGGCGCGGCAAGACCATGCTGATGGACTGGTTTCTCGAGGCCCTCGACCTTGCCGGATTCCGTGCCCAGCGCGTGCATTTCCACGCCTTTATGCTCGAGCTGCACCGGCAGCTGCACGCGCTCAAGACCGAGAAAAAAGACCTCGACAACCATGTCCACAAGATCGCCGATCAATGGGCCAAACGCCTCGATGTGCTGTGCTTCGACGAATTCCATGTCACCGACGTAGCCGACGCCATGACGCTGATGCCGCTTTTCGAGCGGTTTTTCGCGCGCGGATTAACCCTTGTCACCACCTCGAACTGGGCGCCGGACGCGCTGTATTCCGGCGGATTGCAGCGCGCACGCTTCCTTCCTTTTATTGACAGGCTGAAAAACACCCTTACAATCGTGGATGTGAGTGGGACACAAGATTACCGTGAACTGAAACGGGCGGCCGCGACCGCCTGGCTGACGCCCCTGAATCAGGAGACGGCGGATGGCTTCGCGTCGCTGTTCCGCGATGCCGTCGGCTACGACCCCATCGAAACCCACGAAATTCACGTCGGCAACATCAAGGCGCATCGCCGCACCTGGACGATCCCGCGCGCCAGCAAATCCGTCGCGTGGCTGGATCTTTTTCACCTGCTCGACCAGCCTTTGGGCGCGGCGGATTTCCTGGCTTTGGCCAGCCGCTACCCGATGCTGTTTCTCGACAACCTCTATCCTTTCGGCGTGGACACCAACGAAAAGGCCAAGCGCTTCATCGTGCTGGTCGACGCGCTCTATGACAAGGGCGTGAAACTGGCCGTGCGCGCCGCCGTCAAACCGGAAAAACTCTATCCGCGCGACGGGGTGCTGCAATTCGAATTTAACAGAACCTTAAGCCGCCTGCGCGAAATGACCGCCGGTGCGCTGGCCGGCGCCAAAATCCCCGAAACGGCTGGCTGAAATTAACCCGGCTTTCAGCCCCGCCCCGCTACACTTGTAATCCGATGTCTTTTCTCGAAAAAAACCTGCCCTGGCTGTTCGAGGATGTGCCGCCCACCCCCGCCGGCGGATGGCAGAAACACCTTGCCGAGGCCTCGCCCCAGCGCAAACAGGAACTCCTTGAAAAACGCTCGACGCCGCCCGTGGCTCTGGCGCATATGGCGCGCGACCCGGACAAAGATGTGCGCCGTGTTCTCTCCGATCGGCTGGCGCAAATCCTTCCGTCTTTGAGCGCCTCGGAACAGGTCGAGGTTTACGACATCACCGTCGAGGCGATCAAATCTCTGGCCGAGGACGAGGTCACCGCCGTGCGCGTCGCGCTGGCCTCGGCGCTCAAAGACATTGCGGGCGTGCCGCATCATATCGCGCGCCGTCTTGCCGACGACGCCGAGCGCGAGGTTGCCGAGCCCATTCTGCGCCACAGTATGTCGCTTTCCGATGCCGATTTGCTCGATCTGATCGCGCAACACCCGCAGGACTGGCACCCGATTGCCGTCGCGCAGCGTAAGCGCCTGACTGCGCAAGTTTCCGAAGCCGTCGCCAAAACGGGCAATGTCGAGGCCACCAAGGAACTCATCAAAAACGACGGCGCGACGCTGGATTACCGCACGCACCAGATTTTGGGCGAAAGCCCCACCTTCAAAGAGGAATTGGACGCGCGCCAGAGCATCGCGCGCAAGATGCGCCGCGAATGGATCAAGGTCACCGATCCGATCTTGGGCAATTTCCTGCGCGTGCGCACCGATCTGGACGAGGCCACGACGGAAAAAGTCATGCGCAAGGTGCACCAGAACATGGGCGTGCAGGACGATATCAAACAGAAATCCGCCGCCGATCTGGGCGTGATGGAAATCTCCGAGGCGTTGAAACTGGGCGAGAACAACACCGTTATCGCCGCGCTGGTCGCGCGCAGCCATGTCCCCGAGGATGTCGTGCGGCGTATGCTGGACTCGCTGAACGGCCGCGCCGTCATCGCTCTATGCGTCAAGGCCGATATGCCGATGAGCTTCGCCGTGACTTTGCAACAGAAAATCGCGCGCCTGCCGCCCGCCAAGATCGTCTATCCCAAGGACGGCGACAAAAACCCGCTAAGCCCCGAAGAGCTGCAATTCCAATACGATTTTTTCGGGATCAGCTGACAAGCCGTCGATTTTTCCGCCCGTTTTCCCCAAGGATCCCGCATGGACTGCGGGGTTACTAAAAAACCGTATCCCCGCGCTTGACGCGGGGTCCTTGCGTGTCCTCCAAAACAAAACCGTATCCCCGCGCTTGACGCGGGGCCCTTGCGCTAAAGCGCCTTCTTCAGACATTCCCATTCCGGGTTGTCTTTTTCAATCAAACCGAATTTCCAGTCGCGGTGCCATTTCTTGATTTTCATTTCCGCCGCCGCAGCTTCGTCGATCTCAGGAAAGAATTCTACGAAAACAAGCCGATCAATGCCATAACGACGAACATAACTTGTTTTCTCCGTTTCAAGATGCTGTTGCAAACGTGTCGTAATATCCGTTGTCATGCCGACATACAATGCCCCGCGCCTGCGATTGGAAAGAATATAGACGCATGGGTTTTTCATCACATTTCCCCAAGGACCCCGCGTCAAGCGCGGGGTTACGTATCGTTAAAACAAAATCGTAATGCCGGACTTGATCCGGCATCCTCGAAAAAAGCTTACGCTGCCATCTTGTCGCTGACCTCGACGAGGGATTTTACCGCCTCGACCGAGCGCTCGAACATGGCGCGTTCTTCGCCGTTGAGCTCGATCTCGACGATTTTCTCGACGCCGTTCTTGCCGATGACGACGGGCACGCCGATATACAAGCCTTTCACGCCGTATTCGCCGTTCAGATACGCGGCGCAGGGGATCAGGCGGCGCTTGTCCTGCAGATAGCTTTCCGCCATGGCAATCGCGCTCGAGGCGGGCGCGTAAAACGCCGAGCCATTACCTAGCAAGGCGACGATCTCGCCGCCGCCGTTGCGCGTGCGGTCGACGATCGCGTCGATTTTCTGTTGCGTCGTCCAGCCCATCTTGACCAGATCCGGCAAGGGAATGCCCGCGACGGTGGAATAGCGCACCAGCGGCACCATCGTATCGCCATGACCGCCCAGCACGAAAGCGGAAACGTCTTCGACCGAGACCTTGAATTCCTCCGCAAGGAACCAGCGGAAGCGCGCGCTGTCGAGCACGCCCGCCATGCCGACGACTTTTTCATGTTTGAAGCCCGTGACTTTCTGCATTTCGCCGACCATGACATCCAGCGGATTGGTCACGACGATGACGAAAGCGTCCGGCGCGTATTTCTTGATCTGTTCGCCGGCGGCCTTGATGACGCCCTTGTTGATGCCGATCAGATCGTCGCGGCTCATGCCCGGCTTGCGCGGCACGCCCGCAGTGACGATAACCACATC
This sequence comes from uncultured Alphaproteobacteria bacterium, assembly GCA_965651535.1. Classification (GTDB taxonomy): domain Bacteria; phylum Pseudomonadota; class Alphaproteobacteria; order Micavibrionales; family SZUA-601; genus JAQGJA01. The sequence continues at coordinate 11,901 of CBFGSX010000033.1, forward strand.
CGCGCCTTCGATCAGCGCGTAATCGCTGCCGCCCTGATAGGCGCAATCAAATCCTTCGACCGGCGACAATTCCGCCAGATCCAGCGCCTTGCCCTTGGCGGTGCCGTCGGCAATGTCGATCAAGGTCACGTCGCCCAGATTTTTCTGTCCGGCCAGCAAGGCCAGCGTGCCACCGATTTGACCTGCGCCGACCAGCGCGATTTTGTTGCGTTTTGCCATTTTGGAATGCTCCCGGTTTTGAAATTTGCGGAGCCATTATAACACCCTTAGGGTTTAGAGACAGGTTAAAAATTTTGTAAATATGTCTAGAGGATAAGCCCCAGCCCGACGGAACCCAAACGGTCATCCTGCGAAATTTCCGCATGCGGGAATCCAGTCTGGATCCCGGCTCGAAGGCCGAGATGACGCGCAGAGACAAGCGCGTCAATTCCGCAGCGGCTTGCCTTTTTCGAGCATATGTTCGATGCGCTGGAGCGTGCCCTCGTTGCGGACAAGGGTCATAAAGGCCGATTTTTCCAAGCGAAGCAGATCGTCTTCGGTGATCGGCACGGTCATGTCGCCATCCGCGCCGCCCGACAGAACATCCGACAACGCATCACACACAACGCCGTCATAGGGCGTGGCCTTGCCGCTTTTCTGGAAGTCGGTCACGGCCAGCATCATCGCAACCTTGCCGGTTGGGCCAGAGACTTGAACGCTCACGTCTTTGTCAGGAGCCTCGTAATTTTCCGCCAGAGCCAGCGCTTTTTGTTTTGCCTCGAATAACAGACGGTCGCGGTTCATCACCACGGAATCGACGCCGTCGCGGAAATAGCCGATCTCGAAAGCCTCGAAGGCGCTGGTCGCGGTTTTCGCGGTGGAAATCGCCTCGAACGCCTTGATCGTGTGCGGCATCGGCCCCGAACGCTCGCCCGCCATTTTTTTCTGACGCAGCAGCATTTCCTTGCAGCCGCCCCAACCCGGAATCAGACCGACGCCGACCTCGACCAGACCGGTATAGGTTTCGGCGTGCGCCACCACCGCATCGACGTGCAGCAGAATTTCACAACCGCCGCCCAAAGCCATGCCTGCGGGCGCGGCCACGACCGGAAACGGCGCGTATTTGACGTTCATATAAGTTTTCTGGCCGCTGGCGACCAATTCCTCGATCTGTTCGAACAGACCGACATTCAAAGCAAACAGCGCCAAACCGATATTCGCACCGACCGAGAAATTCTCGGCCTCGTTATAAATCACCAGCGCCTTGTAATCCTTGTCCGAGCCGGTTTTCTTGATCGCCTCGCCGTACATGGCGAAAATATCCGTGTCGATGGCGTTCATCTTGGAATGAAACTCGAGGCACAGCACGCCGTCGCCGATATCCCACAAGGACGCCGAGGCGTTTTTCGAGACGGGTTGCGATACCGCCTTGATCTCCGCCAGCGACAACATCCCCTCGGGGCGTTTGATCAGCTGATAGTTACCGTTGATGTCGAGGTAATTGAACTTGCCGTCTTTGAGTGCGTAAAAAGTTTTTCCGGCGGCATGGGCCAAAAGCGGCGGGATCTCCATCCCGGCTTTTTTCATTTCCGCGATGACCCAATCCGCGCCGATCTTGTCGATCATTTCAAACGGCCCGAATTTCCAGTTGAAACCCCATTTCATCGCATTGTCGGCCTCGACGATCGTATCGGCAATTTGCGGGATCAAACTGGCCGCGTAATGCAGAACCTTGAGCATCGTCGCCTTGGCGAATTGCCCCACCGCATCGTCGAATTCCAAAACGGCGCGCGGCCCTTTTTTACCGGCGTCGGCGGCGGGGACGGGTTTCTTTTTGTCCTCGGGCGCGTATTCACCCGTTTTCAGGTCAATGACTTCTTTTTGTTTTTTGCCGCCTTCGGTATTGAGGCGATAGAAGCCGCCTTTGCCTTTGCGGCCCGTGTAACCGTCCGCGATCATTTTGTTGACCAGCGGAATGTCGCGATAGGCCTCGCGATACGCATCTTTCTCGGGCAAATTCGCCAAGAGCGATTTCGACAAATGCGGCATCAGATCAATGCCGACCAGATCGACCAGGCCGAATACGCCCGTTTTCGGTATCCCCATCGGGCGGCCCATCACCGCGTCCGCCGATTGCACATCGATGCCGCGATCCATGGCTTCGTTGATGCCGATTGTCAGCCAATACACGCCGAGACGGTTGGCGATAAACCCGGCCGTGTCCTTGCACGGGACGATGCCCTTGCCCAAAACCCTGTCGCCGAATGTGGCGATTTTTTCGACAATCGTTTTATCGGTCTTATCCCCGGCCACAATCTCAAGCAGGCGCATATAGCGCGGCGGATTGAAAAAATGCGTGATCAAAAAGTTTTTCTGGAACGCGTCAGACATTCCCTTGACCAGCTCCTTGAGCGGAATGGTCGAGGTGTTCGATGAAATCACCGTGCCCGCATGGCGGTGCGCGTCGATTTTCTTGTAGACGTCGTGCTTGATGTCGAGACACTCGATCACCGCCTCGATCACCCAATCGACCTCTTTCAATTTATCCAGATCATCTTCAAGATTCGCAGGTGTAACCAACTTCGCGGCGCGTTTCGTCATGAACGGCGCGGGGTTTGTTTTCAGCGCTTTTTCGATCGCCTCGCGCGGCAATTTGTGGCGATCCTCGGGGTCTTTGACGATATCATAAAGCAATGTCGGAATACCGGCATTGGCCATATGCGCGGCGATGGCCGCCCCCATCACGCCCGAACCGATGACGGCGACTTTTTTGATGTCAGTCATCAAATTTTCTCCAAAACCGTCGCAATGCCCATGCCGCCGCCGATGCACATG
>CBFGSX010000034.1:0-13798 GCA_965651535.1 uncultured Alphaproteobacteria bacterium
CCCGAACAGGTCGCACATTGGGAATGGCTCAAGGCACGGACGAAACCGGGGATGAAAATTCTCAATCTGTTTGCCTATAGCGGCGTGCATTCGCTGGTGGCGGCGCGCGAAGGCGCGGAAGTTACCCATGTCGACGCGTCGAAAAAAGCGATCACCTGGGCAAAGGAAAATCAGGATTTGAACGACGCTGCGTGGAAAATCCGCTGGGTCGTCGAGGACGCGGCGAAATTCGTCATGCGCGAGGCCAAGCGCGGGAATTTTTATGACGGCATCGTGTTGGACCCGCCGAAATTCGGGCGCGGCCCGGACGGCGAGACATGGGATTTGTTCGACGATCTGCCGGATTTGCTGCGCGATTGCGCGAAAATATTGAAACAGGACAAGGGATCGTTCGTTCTGTTGACCTCCTATGCGATCCGCGCTTCGGCCATGGCGTTCGGCGAGCTGGCGCGGGAATGTTTCGAAGGCAGCGTCGAAACCGGCGAATTATTCGTGCGCGAAAAAGACAGCGACCGGCTTTTGCCGACTTCTATGTTCACGCGGATGACGCGATGACGGAAAAAATCACCAGCCTGGCCAATGAAAAAGTGAAGCTGGCCGCCGCCTTGCACCAGAAGAAATACCGCGAGGAAACGGGGCTGTTTCTGGTTGAGGGGCGTGATCCCGTTTCGGACGCGATCAAAAACGGCTGGGAATTGATGATGGGTTTTTCCCTCGGGGATCGCGAAGGCGGCTTTTACAACGTGTCGCAAGAAATACTGGAAAAAATTACCAAGAAAACGAACCCGCCGGATCTTGTCGGCGTGTTCCGTAAAAAAATGAAGACGGAGCTGGGCGACCGCCCCGATCAGGTCGTTTTCCCGGCCTTGGAAGAAGTGCGCGACGGCGGCAATCTGGGGACGATCCTGCGCACCTGCCATGCTTTGGGCTTGCGGCATTTATTGCTGATCGGCAATTGTTGCGACCCGTTCGCGCCGGAAGTCATCCGCGCCAGCATGGGGTCGTTTTCGTTTATCGAGCTGACGCATCTGAGCCATGACGATTTCCTGAAATGGTTCCGCAAACACCCCAACACGGCGCTGATCGGCACGGATGCGGGCAACGCCAAGGATTACCGCGAAGCCGATTACCGCAACACGGTGCTGTTGCTGGGCAACGAGCAAAAAGGCCTGAGCCTGCAACTCAAGGATTTATGCGCCGAGCGCGTCAAAATTCCGATGCCCGGCGGCACGGAGTCGCTCAATCTTGCGGTGTCGGCGGCGCTGGTGCTTTACGAAGCTGTGCGTCCGTAAATATCCTCATAGCGGATGATATCGTCCTCGCGGCAGACGCCGCGTTGGATCTCGCGCACGATGGCGGGTTCCGTTCCGCGATTGGCCATGCGGTGCACGGCCCCCAGCGGGATGTCGATGCTCTGGCCCGGTTGCAGCGTGAGGATTTCCTTGTCGCGCGTCACCTCGAGAACGCCGCTTTCCAGCGTCCAGTTCTCGCGGCGCAGTTTGTGCGATTGCAGCGACAGCACGCCGCCGGGATTGACGGTGATGCGCTTGATACAAAATTCTTCACCGTTTTCGGTTCCGGTGTCGAGGACTTCCCACATCCCCCAGGGGCGGGTGTCTTTTTCTCCCGGGCGGTAGCCGGGCATATTTGAAAAATCGGTCATGAGGGCGTTTTAGGCAAGATTCCCCTGCAAGACAAGAGGACTTGTTAACATATTGATAGACGGTGAAAAGCCCGGAAAAACGGATGCTTGACAGTTTCTTAATCAACCCTTAAAAAGTCAAGCATATGTCAAGTTGCACCCGCCACGCAGCCTGTGTGAAAAAGGCTCTCGATCATGCTGAGCGCGTCTGCCAGCAAACGGGCGGTCGTCTGACGAAAACGCGCCGTGACGTGCTGACGCTTGTATGGCAATCGCACCAGCCGCGCAAAGCCTATGATGTGTTGCGGGAATTATCCGCCAACGATTCTTCGGCCAAGCCGCCGACCGTTTATCGGGCTTTGGATTTCCTGCGCGAGATGGGATTGGTGCACAAGGTTGAATCGCTGGACGCCTATATCGGCTGCAACGGCGATCACGCGCATCAATACCTGATCTGCCGCAAATGCGGCACGGTCTCGGATATCAACGATGCAAGCCTGAATCAGGCGGTCATGCGCAAGGCGCAGGAGAAAAAATTTCAGGTCGAACAGACCGTGATTGAAATCAAAGGACTTTGCGAAAGGTGCTCCTCATGACGGCCGATGTCGTTCAACTCTCCCCGGACAAGATCAAGTTCAGCACGATCGACGAGGCGATCAAGGAAATCCGCAACGGCGGCTTTGCGATCCTCGCCGATGACGACGGCCGTGAGAACGACGGCGTGCTGATATGCGCCGCCGCCGGCATCGCCGCCGACATGGTCAATTTCATGATGAAAGAGGCGCGCGGGATGATCTCGGTCGCCTTGACGCGCGATCGCGCGCAGGATCTCGAGATGTTGGCCGAGGAAGGCCAGATCGTCGGCGTCGACGCCGGAGCGGAATTCGGCGTGACAAGCGGCCTGTCCGCAACCGACCGCGCCACGACCATCCAGCGTCTGGCCAGCAGCAACGCCGTGCCCGAGGATTTTGTGCGCCCCGGCCATGTGTTTCCGCTGGTTGCCAAGAACGGCGGCGTTCTGCGTCAGGTCGGCGCGGCCGAAGCGGCGACGGATCTGGTGCGTCTGGCCGGTTTCGCGCCGATGGGCGTATTGTGCGAAATCTTGAACGACGAGGGCGATATTGCCCGCCGCGACGAGCTGGTCAATTTCGCCAAGAAGCACAACCTGCCTTTTATCACGACAGCGCAGGTGATCGAGTACCGCCTCGAGCGCGAGCGTTTTGTTCTGCGCAAACTGGCAGTCGATTTGCCGACGCGCTTCGGTGATTTCACCGCCGTCGGCTACAAGGACACGATCAGCGGCGTCGAGCATCTGGCGCTGGTCAAGGGCGATCTCGAGGAGCTGAAAACCGGCACGCCTCTGGTGCGCATCCACCACGAGGAAAGTATCGTCGATCTGCTGGGCGAAAACGACAGCGTCAACGTGCAGCAGATGGAATCGGCCATGACGTTCATCAACGCCCAAGGCTCGGGCGTCGTCGTTTATCTGCGCGGCGGCAAGGAAGGCAGCGGCGGCGGCATGATCGCCGCGCTCAAGGCCTATAGCCGCAAGATTACCGCCGGGCCGCAAAACCCGCTGCGCGCTTCCAAGAAAAAGGATTTGCGCGATTACGGCGTCGGTGCGCAAATCCTGTCGGATCTGGGCGTGACGCGTTTCCGCCACATCACCAACGCGCCGCGCAAGATCGTCGGTTTGAAGGGGTATGGCCTCGAGGTGGTCGAGAACGTCCACTTCCCCGAAGGGAAGTTCGAATTCGCGCCGCGCGCCGTTCTGACCGAGGCGACGCGCGAAAAAGCGCAGCAACAGGTGCCGCCGAAAGCGGAAACCAAGCCGGAAAAAAATCCCGAGGAAAGACCCGAATTAAAGGCCGAAAAGAAAGAGGCGCGCGCCATGACCATGAAGATGGGCGCGCAGATCATCAGCGGTCAGGCGCTGTTTGAAGGTTAAGCCGCTTCCGCTTTTTTCAATTTTTTGACTTCGTCCATCACTTCGGCGACGTGGCCGTCGACTTTGACGTTGCGCCAGATCTGGGCCAGCTTGCCGTCCGCGTCGATCAAAAACGTGCTGCGCTCGATGCCCATGTATTTTTTGCCATACATGGATTTTTCGACCCATGCGCCATAGGCGGCGACGGTTTTTCCCTCTTCGTCGGATAGCAATGGAAAATTGAGATCGTATTTCTCGATGAATTTGAGATGGCTCTTGATGGAATCCTTGGACAGGCCGAAAACCTGCGCGCCCATTTTTTTCAGCGCGCCGAAATTATCGCGAAAGTCGCAGGACTCCGCCGTGCAGCCGGGCGTGTCGTCCTTGGGATAGAAATACAACACGACGGGTTTACCCTTCAGATCCGACAGCGTGACGTTTTCGCCGGTGGTGCAGGGCAGGGTGAAATCGGGGGCTTTTTTGCCGATGGAAAGTGACATAAGCGACTCCTTGGTGTGCGGACGTTTTCACCAAGATAGCCCTTGCCTGCGTGCTGTCCAGTCTTTACCCTTGAAACGTCATGAAACGCCCGATTTTACGCTTTTTTTTCGAGATTGCGGTCGCCTTTGTCCTTGTGGCGGCGCTGGGGGTTTTTGCCCTGACGACGCGGCTGGACAAGGGGCCGTTATCGCTTGAACCCATTCTTCCCGAAATCGCCGGATTTGTTTCTGATCTGGCACCGGGACTTCGTTTTGAAATCGGTCAGGCCGAATTGCGTCACGGCAAAGGCCGCATCGTGTTCGAGATTGCGCTGCGCGACATTACCGTGCTCAACGACAAGAATGCGCCCATCGGCAGCCTGACGGCGATGCAGATGGGGTATTCGTGGCGCAACATTCTGCAATTCGCCGTCGTGCCGCGTGTGCTGGTGGTCGAAAGCCCGACCGTCGTCGTGACACGCTTCCTGGACGGGCATATCGGATTCAATCTTCAAGGTGAGGATAAAAAACAAGCGGCCGAAATGCCCGAGCTGGCGCGTCTGATGTCGCGCGCGCCTGCCGCTTTGCGCGAGATTCAGGTGCGTGATGCGTGGATCCGTTTTTCCGATCAAAAGGACAAGGTCGAAGCGCGACTGTCAAAGGGCGAGATCGCGCTGACGCGTCGCGGCCCGCGCGTGGAGGGGGCGGTTTCGGCTCATATCGCCATCGCCGATTTCGAACAGGATATCAAAGGCGAGATCATCTATGATCCCTATCGCGATGTGACGCAGTTTTCCGCCGCGATGCAGGGAATTAAACCTGACCGCATCATGGCGCTTTTCCCCGAGCTGCCGGACGAGCTTCATATCGAGACGGACCTCGATCTGATGGCGACCGCCATCGTCGACCGCGCTTTCCAGCCTGTCGGCGTGGATATCCGCCTGTCGGGCGAAAAGGGGACGATCCGTTATGCACCGCATCTGCCCAAGGATATTCCGCTTTCCGGCCTTGTCGGCGTTGCGCGGTACAACCCGCTGGACGGTTCGCTGAACATCGACGAGATCAGCTTCAATCTTTTCAACGGCGCGACGGCCAGCCTGACGGCGCGGCGCGTGCCGGTTGTGCAGGATGATAAGAAGGTCAACCAGATCGAGATGGTCGGCCTGCTCAGCAATTTTCCGGTCGATGAGCTGAAATATGCCTGGCCGCAGGCTTTGGCTTCGGACGCGCAGGAATGGGTGACGACCAATATTACGGGCGGCGTCGTGCCGCGTGCCGCCGTGTCGATCAAGGGCGTGCTGGACTCGGAAAAGAATTTCACCGTCGCGTCTTTGGACGGCAAGCTGAATTTCGAAGGGCTGACGGTAGGCTATTTGTCGCCCATGCCTCCCGTGACGAATGTCGTCGGCGAGGCGCAATACGACGCGGATAATTTCAACCTGACGATCACCGGCGGCGATTTATTCGATACCAAGCTGACGGCTGCCGATATCCGCATCAGCGGGCTGTCGGTCGAGGATCAGGATATCGAGATGAATCTGGAGCTGGACGGGCCGATCCGCGACGCGATCACGACAATCTCGTCCGAGCCGCTGCAATTCCCGCAGGAAATGGGCCTGACGCCGCAACAGTTTTCAGGGCGCGCGCGGACGAAGCTGTGGGTTAAATTTCCTTTGCTCAAGGATTTGCTGATCGAGCAGGTCGAAATGAAAACCGAGGCTATCGTCGACGACCTGGTGCTGCGCAATGTCGTCAAAGATCTGGGCGTTTCAGGCAGCGGCCTGATCGTCGAGGCCGATACCGAGAAAATGAGCGTCCGCGGCAAGGCGAATATTGCGGGCGGCGCGGTCGATCTGGCCTGGCAGGAATTCTTCGGCGAGGCTGAGGAGACGACAATTCTGGACATCGAGGGTGCGGTCACGCCGGACGCGCTGGAGGGGCTGCGCCTGCCGGGAAGAAAATATTTCTCGGGCGAGGCGCAGGCCAAGTTGCGCCTGACGCAGGACAAGAAGAAAACCGTGCGCGTGACGGCCGAAGCCGATCTGGCCAAGGCGAAGATGACGGTTGCGGAATTAAGCGGCCGCAAGGAGGTCGGGGTTCCCGGCTCGTTGTCCCTGAAAATTATCAGCGAAGATAACGGCCCGACATCCCTATCGGATTTGCAGGCCGAATGGCAAGATTTCAGCATCGCCGACGGCACGGCGCGCTGGAATAAAAACGGCGACATGGAAAGCGCGTCGCTGATGGGGCTGCGCTCGGGGCGGATGAAAGCCGATATCGTTGCCAAGCCTTTGACGGGGCGCGACGGCGTCGAACTGACGCTGACGGGCGACACGCTCGACCTGAGCGATTACTGGACGCGCCCGCCTGAGCCAAAGGAAAAAGATGCTGCGCCGGATACGCGGCCTTTCCATCTTCGCTTGCGCGGCAAGACGGTTTATCTCGACCCCGAAATTCCGCTCAAGGACGTTCAGGCCTCACTTGATTTCGAGGGCGACGACCTTGTGCGCGGGACGCTGGCGGCGAGCGTTACGGATGGCGAGCTGCTGTTGAAACAGATGGTTCAGCCCGACAAGACGCGCCAGCTTTCGGTGACGATGAAAAATGCGGGGCTGGTGCTGCGCGCTTTGGATGCGACGGATTCGGTGCGCGGCGGCACGTTTGTGTTGAATGGGAAATCCTCGGTTGCCAAGCCGAAAGTCATTTCGGGCCGCGTGTCCATGACCGATTTTACCGTGGTCAAAGCGCCCATTCTGGCGCGTCTGATCAACGCGTTTTCGCCGGGTGGATTGATCGAACTGCTCGAGGGCAGGGGGCTTGTCTTCGGCAAGCTGCAATCGGATATCGTGCTGGAATCGCCGCAGGTGATCCGCCTCAAGGATGGCAAGGTTGCGGGGGCTTCTCTGGGGATGTCGTTTTCGGGGCGTATCTATCGTGATCGCGGCGAGTTGAATCTCAAGGGCAATATCGTGCCCGTCGAAGGGTTGAACAAGGTTGTCGGGAAAATCCCGCTGGTCGGGCAGATTTTGACAGGCCTGAAGGGCGAGGGGGTTATCGCCTTTGCCTATAGGATCCGGGGGAAAACCGACGATCCCGAAGTCACGGTCAATCCGCTTTCGGTTTTCACGCCGGGGATTTTACGGTCGATCTTTTTTGATTAGGCTTTGACGATCAGGACGTGGCGCTTCTTGCCCGCTGATAATTTCAACGTGTTGTCGTTGTCGAAATCGTTTGCGGCGATTTGCGCGTTCTCGTCCGAGACGGGCTTGTCGTTCAGCTTGACGCCGTTGCCCTTGATCAGGCGGCGAGCCTCGCCTTTGGACTCCACTAATCCGGAACGCACCAGCAAGTCGATGATCGCCGCGTTTTCCTCGCCTTTTGCAAGGGCCAGTTTTGGCAATCCTTCGGAACGTCCCGCGCCCTCGAAAGTCTGGCGCGCGGTTTCGGCGGCGTCCGCGGCAGCTTTTTCGCCGCGCATCATCTTGGTCGCTTCGAAAGCCAATATTTTCTTGGCTTCGTTGATTTCCTTGTCCTTGAGCGCTTCGAGTTTTTCAATCTCGGGGATGGGGAGCTCGGTGAACATGCGCAGCATTTTTCCGACCATAGAGTCGTCGACATTGCGCCAGTATTGATAGTAATCGTAATCGCTTTGCATCTGCGGATTGAGCCACAGCGCATTGCCCTCGGACTTGCCCATTTTCTTGCCCGAGGCATCGGTCAAAAGCGATGCGGTCAGGCCGTAAAGCGTGGTGCCGAATTTTTTGCGGCCCAATTCGATCCCGCTGAGGACGTTGGCCCATTGATCCGCGCCGCAAAGCTGCAAGGTGCAACCGTAACGCTTGTTCAGTTCGACGAAATCATAAGCCTGAAGAAGGCTGTAATTGAATTCGAGGAATGACAGATGGTATTCACGATCAAGCCGCGTTTTGATGCTGTCATAGCTGAGCATTTTATTGACCGAAAAATACGGGCCGTAATCGCGCAGAAACTCGATATAGTTGATGTTCTTGAGCCATTCGGCGTTATTGACCATCAAGGCGTCGTTCTTGCCGTCGCCGTATTTCAAAATCGGGCCGCAGGCGATTTTTAGACCTTCGATATTTTTGGCGATGGTCTCCTCGGTCATCATGGGGCGGGCTTCGGATTTGAAGCTGGGGTCGCCGATCAACCCCGTGCCGCCGCCCATCAGCGTGATGGGACGGTGCCCCGTTTTTTGCAGCCAGTGCAGCATCATCAATGTGATCAAATGCCCGATATGCAGGCTGTCCGCCGTCGGGTCATAACCGCAATAGGCCGTGACCATGCCCGATTTGAAGGCGTCATCAAGACCCTCGATATCCGTATATTGATAGATAAATCCGCGCTCGGACAGGATTTGCAACGTATCGGATTTATAACTGGCCATTTTCGACGGTTTTCGTTAAGTTTCGGGGCGTTCAGAATCACAGTATATCAAGGGAAAACCCGTGGCTGCAACCCTCCTCCTCAGCGTCCAGGAAGCTCATATCCGCTATGCGGACAGGGTGCTGTTTACCGATCTGACCTTTAATATCTGCGAGGGCGAGAAAATCTGTCTGGTCGGCAAGAACGGCGCCGGGAAAACGACCCTGATGAACGTCATTACCGGCGTGCGCGAGCTGGACGGGGGAGAGCATTGGCAGCTACCGGGCAGTCGGGTGGGGTATCTGCAACAGGAGATCGATTTCGATCCCAGCGAGACCGTTTATGATTTCGTGTTCGACGGATTGATCGAGGAAAACCAGACGGAAACCCACGCCTATAAGGTCGAGAAAGTCTTGCAGCCGCTCGAGTTGAATGTCGCCGACAGAATGGGACAGCTTTCGGGCGGGCAGCTGCGCCGTGTGGCCTTGGCCCGCGCACTGGTCGAGGAGCCGGAGATTCTTCTTCTGGACGAGCCGACCAACCATTTGGATCTGCACGTGATCGAGTGGCTGGAAAAATATTTGCGTGGTTATCATGGCGCGATTGTCTGTATCAGCCACGACAAGCGCTTTCTGGAATCGTTTTCAAACAGGGTTTTCTGGCTGGATCGCGGGCGTTTGCGCGTCTGTCCGCGCGGCTTCAAGCATTTCGAGCAATGGCAGATCGAATTGTTGGAACAGGAAGAGCGCGAGCTGCAAAACCGTAAAAAGGCCGTCGAGCTGGAAATGGAATGGGCCAGCCGCGGCGTCAAGGCGCGCCTCAAGCGCAATGTCCGCCGCTATCAACAGGCCTTCGAGGCGCGGGACAAGCTCAAGGCCGATGTCTCGTCCTATAAGCGCGTCGTGTCCAAGATTAAATTGACGCCGCTTGAATTCGAGGGCGGCGGCTCGAATATCGTTGCCGAGTTTTACAACGTCAATAAAAAATTCACCGACGGTGCGCGCGAGAAGATTATTTTCGACCGCTTTAACTGTCGCATCATGAAGGGCGACCGTATCGGCGTTTTGGGCAAAAACGGATCGGGCAAGACAACGTTTCTGCGCATGCTGATCGGCGAGGAAACGCCCGATAGCGGCACGGTAAAACGGGCCAAGTCGATCGAGTATTCCTATTTCGACCAGAAACGCCGCGATCTGGATGTGGATGCGTCTCTGCTCAAGAATTTATTGCCGCAGGGCGGGGAGTATATTTCCGTGATGGGCAAGCCGCGCCATGTCTTCGGCTATCTGAAATCGTTCCATTTCGATCCTTCTTTGGCGCATAGTCCGGTAAAATTGCTTTCGGGCGGGCAGAAAAACCGCCTGATGCTGGCGCGCATTCTGGCCAATCCGGGCGCGTTGCTGATTTTGGACGAGCCGACCAACGATCTGGACATGGAAACGCTGGATATGCTCGAAGAAATTCTGTCGCATTACAAAGGCACGTTGATCGTGGTCAGCCACGACCGTGATTTCCTCGACCAGATCGCCACCAAGATCATCGCCTTTGAAGGCGAGGGCGAGATCGACGGCATGATCGGCGGCTATAGCGATTATCTGGCCTATAAAAAGGAACAGGAAAAAGAAACGCAAAAAACCGCCGCCGCCAAGACGCCAAAATCCGACGCGAAACCGGACGCGCCGAAAAAACCCGTAAAATTGACCTATAAGCTGAAATACGAGCTGGAAAACCTGCCGGGCCGCATGGAGGCTCTGAAAACCGAAATCGACAATTTGGAGCAATCCTTGGCCGATCCGAATTTGTATGAAAACGACGCTCACGGGTATCAGCGCTATTCCGAGCGTCTTGTCACCGCAAAACAGGAACTCGACGCCGCCGAGCTTCGCCTCGTCGAGCTGACCGACATGGCGGCGGGCGTTTCACAATAATTTTCTGGCTTTTTCCTGTTCGAATCGCTTACCCTCGAAAGGTTGCGGGGGTATTGCCATGATCGTTGTTGAGAATCTTTCTCGGTCCTTCAAGGTCAAGGCACCCGCACAACCCGGCCAAAGTCGCCTGCGGCGCTGGTTCAGTCCGGAATTGATCACGGTCGAGGCCGTCAAGGGAATCAGTTTTACCATTCAAAAAGGCGAGCGCGTCGCTTTTATCGGTCCAAACGGAGCCGGAAAATCGACGACGATCAAGATGTTGTCGGGGATTTTATATCCGACGAGCGGAAAGGTGACGGTGGACGGGCTTGTGCCGTGGGAGCAGCGCAAGCAGGTTTCCTATCGGATCGGATGCGTTTTTGGACAAAATGCCTTGCTCTGGCCCAATGTTCCGATCCGCGACAGCTATCGCGTTTTATCGAAAATTTACGACATCCCCGAGGAGAAATTCCTGGCTCGTATGGATTATCTGGCGAAAATCTGCGCGATCACGGATTTGCTCGATCGACCGCCACGTCAGATGTCTCTGGGGCAGCGTATGCGCTGTGAAATCGTCGGCGCTTTGTTGCATTCACCGCCCGTTATTTTCCTCGACGAGCCAACCATTGGCGTGGATGTGGTGGTCAAGGCGGCGATCCGCGACATGATTCTGGCCTTGGCAAAGCAGGAAGGCGTCACCGTTTTGCTGACCAGTCACGATGTCGGCGATATCGAGTCGGTCTGCGAGCGCGTGATCATCATCGATCATGGAAAACTGGTTCTGGATGAATCTGTTGCGCGCCTCAAGTCACGCCTCAGTCGCCGCAAGCAGGTGACATTGGTGACGCAAGAGGCGGAACTGGTTCTGGAGAACAATCCGGCGACGAAAATCGTCGAACGCGTGTCGCACCGCGTTACGGTCGAAATCGACACAACGCAACAAAAGGTCGAGACTTTCGTAGCTCAGGCTCTGCAAAAAGGCGGGATTGATGATCTGACCATCGCCGAGCCGCCGCTCGAAGAATTGATCCGCGATCTTTACAATCAGGGAGTGGCGCGATGAAAGCGTCCCTGTCACTTTCGCTGATCGGGTTCGGTGCGCGTCAGGAATGGACGGGCCGCATGGCCCTGATCGCGGCGGGCATTCTCTACGTCGTGCTGATCGTGTTGATGGGAACGGTGTGGAAGATGGCGTTCTCCGCCGGAAGGATCAACGGATCAGTGCCGTTCAACCTGACGCAGATGATTTTGTATCTTGTTTTTGCTGAGGCGCTGATTGTCGGGCTGGCCTCCCCTTACAAGCATATCGAGGCGGCGTGGCATAACGGCACGATCGCGGCCCGTCAACATTACCCCGTCGATTACATGACCGGGGAGGTTTTGAGTTATTCCGGCGTGTTTTTGGTGCGTCTGGCCTGTTATCTCTCGGTCGGGATGCTGCTGGGTCTGTTGATGGCGCATGAAATGCAGTTGGCGGATATCATGCGGGCATTGTTGATACTGCCTGTTGCGGCCTGCGGTTTTCTGATTTATTTGCTGTGGCAGATCATGATCGGCGTGTCGTGCATGTGGTTGGGGTCGGGACGCGCCATTCATATGGTTCTGTCCAAGGTCATTTTTATCTTCGGATTGTTTCCGATCGACGTGTATCCGGCGGTCTTCCAGAAGATCGCGTTATTCATGCCGTTTACCGCCGTGCTTTATTTGCCGGTCAGTCTTATTTACCACCATGAGCCCGCTACGGTTGCTCTGCATATCGGGCTGGTTTTATTCTGGCTGTCGCTTAGCGTTCTGGCGTTCCGCGCCATGAGCCGCGCCGTCAACCGCAAGATCATGTTACAAGAGGATTGAATGAAAAGCGTTCTGATATCCTCTTTGGCGATGATGGGCGTAGCCTTCAAGGGCAATATGCGTTTCGGGCCGGGCAGCATCCTGTTCAATATGCTGGCCATGTTGGCAAATAACCTGCTGATGTTCACGGTCTGGTTCGGGTTTTTCCACCGCTTCCCCGAGGTTGGCGGCTGGACGAAAAAGCACATGGAATTGATGTACGGCATCGGCGTGAGCAGTTTCGTTATCTTGGTAATTTATGCCGACGGGATTTTCGAATTGGCTTATACGATTGCCGAGGGCAAGCTCGACCCGCTTCTGGTTCAGCCAAAACCCGTTTTGCTGTCGATGGTGCTGGGCAAGTCCGAATGGACGGGTCTGGGCGAGTTCGCCACGGGCGCCATTTTGTTTTATGTTGGCTGGCCGTTATTGGGAAGTTGGTGGCCGATCCTGCCTTTGTTCATTCTGACGGCGCTTTTTATCTGGGCGGCGTTCGGGATCGCGCTCGGCACATTGGCACTTTATATCGACCGCTTCGACGAGGCGGCGCGCAGTACGCTTTACAGCATTGTGATTTTTGCGACCAAGCCGGGGATGATCTATACCACGCGCCTGAAATGGCTGGTGTTCACGGTGATCCCCGTCGGTTATATGACCTATTTGCCGGTGTCGTTTTTCGACAATCCCAGCCTGTCGATTGTCTTATACGTTCTGGGAGGGTCTTGTGCGGCATTGGGCGCAAGCCTGCTGGCGTTTCATCACGGCCTCAAGCGCTATACGTCACAGAACCGTCTGGGGTTTGCCAACGGATAAAAAAGACCCCCGCCCGGGAGGGGCGGGAGTCCCTAAGATCTGTTGGCTGACTTACTTGGTCAGCGTCTTGAAGTGGGTCAGCATATACACACCCGACAGACCGGTCAGGAAGTAGACCAGTTTGACGAGCACTTCGGAACTGCCGAAGATGCTGCCGACAAGATTGACCCCCATCACGCCATACAGCGTCCAGTTGATGGCACCGATGACGACCAACAGGAAGGTAATCAGGTTAATCGTTTTCATGGCTTGTCTCCTTTTATACTGAACGATCCCGAGGAACGATGTTGCGGCGCAACACATAAGCCCTTGAAATCATTCTATGTTCCCAGTATGAACGCGAATAGTGATTGACATATTAAAATATCGCTAATGCACAATAACCGGACGCAAAATGGCGAAATTGCACAAAAGCTGAAATGAAAAAAGCCGTGCACCGCCTCAAACGGAAACAAAGTTCCAAATTGCGGCGGTTGCGAAATGTTGCAAAAGCACCGTTTTTGCAACGCACAGAATCGCTTTTTCAGGAAAACGTCCAGTTTTTTGAAACGCAGAGAAGTTTTTGGGTGTGCAGTTTTGAAGTTTCAAAAATTTCGTCTAAAACCGTCACCCCGGACTTGATCCGGGGTCCAAAAAATAACCACAAAGAGCACTAAGGTCACTAAGTTCTCCAGAAACGAGCTATCTTGCGGAATTCTTAGTGTTCTTAGTGGTTCAAAAATGGAAGCTATCCGTTATTGCAAGCATTGTGTGCTTTAAAACCCCCTCTCCCGACCACGCTATTGCGTGGCCGACCTCTCCCGCGAGGGGAGAGGTG
>CBFGSX010000035.1:0-13710 GCA_965651535.1 uncultured Alphaproteobacteria bacterium
GGCACGGAGACGATGCGCCGCCACCAGACCGGGACGAAAAACACCACTCTCGGATATGCGGCCGGTTACCATTCGGGCGGAACGGCCAGCTATTCGAACAACGTGCTGGTCGGCTCTTATGCGGGGCGATCCCTGACCAGCGGATCGGACAATATTTTTGTCGGCTACGAGTCCGGATATTCCTATACCACCCAAAGCAACAACATCGCCATGGGCTGGCGCGCGGCCCGCAACGCGACCTCCGGGGAGTACAACATCCATATCGGACGCAGCTCCGGGTTCAATGCGGGCGGCTCCAGCGGGGATTATAATATCATGATCGGTTACGAGACCGGTTATCAGGGGGCCAGCACGTCGAATATCTTTATCGGCGCGTCTGCCGGGCATAAAACCAGCGGCTCCCAGTTCAATACGGTGCTGGGATATAATGCCGGGCTGAATATCACCAATGCGTCCTTCAATACCCTGATCGGTGCCTGGGCCGGGGAAGGCAACACCACATTCGGCGGGGCGGGCACGCAAGGTTACGAGAATCTGTTTGTCGGAGCGGATGCGGCATACAATATCACGACCGGATCGATCAATACGATTGTCGGAACGAATACGGCCGAGACTCTGGCTTCGGGACAGGGGAATGTGATTATCGGGCACGGGTTGGATGTCGCGGCGGCAGGCACGAACGATTATTTCGCCATTGGCAGCGACCGGGCGAGTGTCGGGGCGGTTCTTTACGGCGATCTGGCTTCGGGGAATTTGACCCTCAAGGGCACGTTGACGGCGCCCTCCGATATCCGGCTCAAGCGGGATTTCCGCCCCATCGAAGGCGCACTGGACAAGATCAAAAAGATCAACGGCGTGGTCTATAAGTGGCGCAAGAATCACAATCCCGATACGCGCGACCGTTTGGGCGTGATCGCGCAGGACGTGCAGAAAGTCGTCCCCGAGGCTGTTTTCAAGATGGGGGATAACCCGAAAGCGAAATATTATACCGTCAGTTACGAGCATCTGGTGCCGCTTTTGATCGAAGGCGTCAAGGAACAGGAGGACAAGCTTGTCCATCTGGAGCGCCAGCTTGATACATTGATGGAAAAACGCCGCAGCCGGGAGGAGGCCGAATGAAAAATGCCGCCCCCCTGATGTGCAACAAAGGAAACGTGCTGACGGCCTTGCTGGGCGTAATCGGCATTATCGGCGTGCTGGGCGTATCGGCTTATGGGCTGATCCATGGCCCCGTGCGCTCGGCGGCGGTGGTGACGATGCGCAGCAAGGCGCAGGCCGAGCTGGTGCTGACCTCGCGCATGATGATCCAGGCGGCCACCGATACCGATGCGGATGGCGTGCCCGAAGCGCCGGCTTTTGATCCGGCTGCCACGCCGACCATCGCGAATGCGGGCGGAATCCCGTTGACGGTCGGGGCTGGAAAACGCGACGCATGGGGCACGCCTTATGCGTATTGCGTCTGGGATCACGGCTCGGTCAACAGCAGCGCCGATCGTCTGACCGGAGATGCGAGCGGTTACGGCGACAAGCTTTTATTGGCGATTGTCTCGGCGGGGCCGGATCGCGTCTTTCAAACTTCTTGCGATGATGCGCCGACCTATCTGACCGAAGATGTCAACAGCGACGACATTATCGACCGCTATACTTTTGCGCAGGCCGAAGCAATGGGGCTGTGGGAAAAACGCGGCGTAACCGATAAAATCGAATATACCGGGGGGAATGTTCTGGTGGGAACCGCACCTGTGGGAACGGCGCAGTTTCAGGTCGAGGGCGATGCCGAGATCGGCGGCAATCTGACGGTGGGCGGCGCCGCCGCGTTTCACAACGTGAATATCGAAGACGATATGGCGGCGGGCGTTCTGGATATGGACGGAGCCAATATCACCGCAACGGCAGGGGTCAGTGCCGCCAGTATTGTGTTTCCTTCCGGCCCCGTGGCCAAGGTCACGAATCTCAAGGCTAATCTTCTTGATGATGAAGCGGCGGATTTCTATCTCGATCCGAATAATCTGACGAACACTCCGGCGCAATTCGACCCGGACGATTTCGATTCCTTTACCGAGGACAATAGCGACGATCTTTATTTCACCCGGGTCAATGCGACAACGCTCCAGGTGCGCGCGCACAAGCTTAACGCCATCCAGACGCCCGATTACGCGCCCAATGACGGCGATGCCTTCTTCTATAATCCTTCCTATAACGGAGGAAGCTGGACCTGGTGGCAGCCTACGCAAAACGCCGATTTGACGACGGGTGGCGCAAACACCTGGGCGGTGACGGTGCGCCGCTTGCAGGGCCGCGATGTGTCGAATGCCGCACCGGGCGCCAATCAGGTCATGGGCTGGGACGGCGCGCAATGGAAGCCGATGGATCTGGTATACGGCACGGGCGACGCCAATACGGTGGGCTTCAATACAGGTGTCAATTTCCTCGGCACAGCAAGCGGGATCACATCCGGAAATTGCGCGAATAATTCCGTGCCCAAATATGTCAGCGGGACATGGTATTGCCTGCCGGATAATGGCGGCGTGATCGGTTTGCCGATGGATCTGGACACGGTGGCCGCGCCGGAACAGATCGTGGCGCATCGCGCGGGCGGGACGGAACCGGTCATGAGCTTCGGCACGCCGACGGGCGGCACGTTGAACAATACGATTCTTGGTATTCGGGCGGGTGAAAATATCGACTATAGCTCGGGCGATGGCGGCAATGTCTTGCTGGGTTACGAGGCTGCGCGCAACATGACGACCGGCGAGCACAATGTTGCCGTGGGCTATCGCGCCGGGCTGAATCTTTCGACCGGGTCACGCAATATCGCCGTGGGGAATCGCGCGGGACAGAATCTGGGCGCCGCCAACGAACAGACGCTGATCGGTTACGAGGCCGGCATGAATCTCAACACCGGCGCGCCGACGGTGGCGATCGGTTATCGTGCGGCGTATTTGCTGGAAGAGGCGCATAACCCGATGGTGATCATCGGCTCCGAGGCCGGATACAACAAGCCCAACGGCTACAATATCCTGATCGGTCGCCGCGCGGGCTATAGTCTCGAGAGCGCGACATCGACCGAGGCTTCGCGCAATGTCTTTGTCGGCTCCGAGGCGGCGTCCAGCGCGCGCGCCACGGTCGACAGCGTCGTCCTCGGCTATAATATTTTGGCGGCCGATTCCGGTTCCTGCGGCAACGATAATGACGGCGCAAATGAAAGTGTCTATATCGGCAGCGATATCGGTGCTTCGGGTGTGTGCCTGACGGGCGATGCAAATGTCGTTCTGGGGAATAACGTGCTGACAACCGGCACGACGGCCCATAGCGGCGTCTATATCGGCAACGGCGTAGCGGATGTGATGAACGGCAGCAATGTCGAGCATAGCGTTGCAATCGGTCATGAGGCCAATGCCGGCGTCCAGACGGCGCCCGATGCCGTGTCGATCGGTTACCGCGCCGCGCGCCGCGCGGGAGGGAACCAGATTCAAAGAGGCCATGTCGCCATCGGCGCGAATGCCATGGGCGGGGCGGCCCCTTCGGGCGACTACAACACGACATACAGCGTTGTGATCGGCGACAATGCCGGCCAGACGATGCGCAATAATATGCATGGACACGTCCTGATAGGATCCGCCGCAGGGTATAGTCTGGAAACGGGAACCGATAACGTGATGCTTGGAACCTGCACCGGATGTTTCTTGGCGCATGGAGCGGCCAATGTTCTGATCGGCGAGCGCGTCGGCGCGCCGACGGGCGGGTTTATCGCGATTTCACTGTATAGCTCTCCCGGGGTTTCGGTCAACCTGACGCAGGGCAACGGGAACGTCTTTATCGGGCGCGGTTTCGGCCCGGCGGCCGGTAATACGGACGATCATTTCTACCTGTCGACCAGCCGCGCCCAGCACGTGTTATGGGGCCCGATGACGAGCGGGAACTGGACGCGCAAGGGAACCCTGACCCAGCTTTCCGACGCCCGCCTGAAGGAAAACATCCGCCCGATCACGCAGGCCTGGGACAAGATCAAGGAAATAAACGGCGTGTTCTTTAAATGGAAAAAGGGATTCAAGGAAGACGACCGGACGTATCTGGGCGTCAAGGCGCAAGAGGTCGAGCGTGTCGCGCCGGAGGTTGTTTTTGAAAACGGACAGGACGAAACGACGGCATACAAGAGCGTCAGCTATGGCCATCTTGTGCCGCTTTTGATCGAGGACATGAAGGATCGCCAGAAACGCATCGACGCGTTACGCGCCAAAATCGCAGAGCTAAAAACCCCCGCGAAGTAATACTTTCTTTTTGTCATTCCCGCGTACGCGGGAATCCAGTAGAGACCGCAGACTTGGTGCCGCTGGATCCCCGTTTTCACGGGGATGACGCATAAAGGTGGGTCATGGGAGGATTATGCCGCGATGGGTGCGGCGGGCGTGGTGACGCGCGCGATCATGCGCAGCATATGGGTTTCGGTGACGGGTTTTTTCATCACGCCCGCAAAGCCCATTTGCGTGGCGCGCGTCAGAATATCCGTGGACGGGTCGCCCGTCACCAGAATGACGGGCATGGCATGGCCCATTTCGCGGAAGCGGCGCATGAAGTCGAACCCGCCCATGGGTTGCATCTGCAAATCCAGCAGCACGGCATCGACCGCGGTCAAAGACAGCGCCTCGAGCGCTTCTTGTCCGTCGGCGGCCTCCAGCGCGGCATAACCTGATTTTTTCAGGAAAGCGGATAACAGGCTGCGAAAAGGCGTGTTATCATCGACGACAAGAAGGGTGGCGAATTGGGTCATGGCGCTATGTTAAGTGTAAACAGGTTGAAAAATCAATGAAAAAACGCTCGATCACGGTTGCGGGACATCGCACCAGCCTGACGCTGGAGGATGAATTTTGGCGTGAACTCAAAGGCTTGGCAGACAGAGAGGGGGTGACGATGAATGCTCTTGTGACCCGCATCGACGCGACGCGCGACTTGTCCATAAACCTGTCCAGCGCACTGCGACTCCATGTGCTGGCGGCTTTGAAGCAACACGGCTGATTCCGTCATCCCGGCGAAAGCCGGGATCCTTGCGCTGAATTTTCTCCGAGGGGGGAGGGTCGGGGTAGGGCTTCGGATTTTGATTTTGAAACGCAGAGCTAGACAGAGATAGACAGAGTTTGTTTATCTGCCCTGCCGCGCAGCGGCCTGAAAATTCAGACCTAACGTTTATCACGATATTTGAGTGCGCTTCGCGCATTCTTCATTATTGCGGGACGCTCTGTTTATCTCTGTCTAGCTCTGCGTTTCAAAAAAAAACTTATATGCCGCTCACAAGTGCTCTTAGTGGTTATTTTTTAAATCACCTCCCCCTTGCGGGAGAGGGGTGTTACTGCTGCTGCCCGCCGCCGGTGAGGAAATCGTTCAGCAACTGCCCGCCCAGCTGTTTCAACTGGTCTTTGGGTTTTTGCGGCTGCGGCTCGGCCATGTTCGGCGCGGCAGGCGGTGTCGGCGCGGTGGGTTGGGCCACGCTGCCGTCTTCGGTGCCCAAGCGCGGTTCGGGCATGGCTTGCGGCGCTTCCGGTTGCGCTTGCGGCACGCCCAGCATCTTGTTCAGCTTGCCGATGGCCTTGTCCTGAAGTTTTTCCGTCGCCTTGGTCGCATAGAACTGCGTGAAGGCGCGCGTGTCGAAATTCTTTTGCGGCGCGTGCATCGGCCCTTTCACATACAAGGTCAAAGGCGGCAGGTTTTTCTGCTCGGTGAACTGGATCTGGCCCATCATATCGACGTTTTTCTCGGCCAGATCGGCGCGGCCGCCCGTGCCCATGGCGGTTTTCTGCGTCTTGATGGCAATATTGTCCAGCCGCAGCACGCCATCCGTAATCTTGATCGGCGCGTTCAGATCGCCGATGGGCGTCTGCCCTCCGGCGCGTGCCTGATCGATGATCGCGGCAAAATCCGTCAGGCTGTTCGGGCGGTCGAGTTTCGCTGCCAGCCCGTCCAGATCGATGCCGTTGACGACGCCCTTGGTGACTTTCAGCGCGCCGTCGCCGTTGAGGGATTTGATCAGCGCGTATTGGCTTGCGCCCGCGAAATTCAGCGATTGCCTGAGGTCAACCGTGCCTTGGGCGAATACTTTGCTGCCCAAAGCGGTGAAAAGTTTCTCGGCGTCGGTTTTTTCCACGGCAACATCGAATTTGCCGCGATGCGCGCCGCCTTTTTCGGCGGCGGCGAGCTGGCCCGTGACGTTGAACGTGCCCGCGTCGAACAATCCGCCGCGGAAGGTTTCGACGGTCATCGTGTTATTGGCGAAAGCCAGAGTCGATTTGAAATTATTGATGACGAATTGCTTATACAGCAACTGCCCGACGGAAAGGGATGCTTTGCCGTTCAGCCCGCGCAGCCCGTCCAGATCGATCGGCTCGCGCGACCACGGCGCGGGCGGTTGCGACGCGGCGGCGCTGGCGGTCGTCGCCTTGTCCTCGCCCATCAGCGCGGCCAGCGCCAGCTTGTCGGCGTTCAGATCGGCGTTGATTTTCTTGACGCCCGCCTCGGGTGCGATATTGACAAAGCCCTTAAGCGTCCCGGCGGAGCCCAGCTGCACCAATAAATCATTGGCTTTGAGCGTGTCGGGGCCGGTGGCGATATCGGCCTTCAGCGCGAAAGGCCCGAAATCCGTCACCGGCTTCATGCCGCCGAAATTGCGCACGATGGTGGCGGTCTCGGGATGGGCGACATCGATCTTGCCAGCGAAAGACGGCGTGCCATTCAAATTTGCCGCCGTGCCGTTGACGGCGATCTTGCCCTGATCGATGGTGCCGCGCAATTCGACGTTCAATTTATCCGCACCGCCCGACAGCGTGGCGGCAAACTCCGACGCGCCGAGATTTTTCGCCTCGGCATTGCCCAAAGCGCGCAGCGTGTCGCTGAGATTGGCGGTCTTGGCGTCGGCGGAAATGCTCACGCCCTTGAGCGGGCTGAACTGGGCGACGCTTCCGGTGGCGTTGACGACCATGCCGCCCAAAGAACCGATGCGCGCTTTTTCAAGTTTCAACCCGTCGCTGCCCAAAAGCGCGTTGACGGTGACGCTGCTGGCGGTCTTGCCGGAAAAGGTGACGCGGCCCAGATCGACGCCGATTTTCGCTTTCAGCCCTTGCAGTTTCGACAAAGGATCGACGGTCGGTTGCGCGGCGGCGGTTTTGCCGTCGCCCGAGGTTTTCTTGCCGCCGCCCGTCAGCGCGTCCAGATCGAGCGCATTGCCCGTCACCGCCACGGCCAGCGCCTCGGCGGCTTTGGGCGTATAGGAAATTTCGCCGCCGACGGTCTGGTCGTTTTGCAGGATTTCAAAAGGCTTCAGCACGAGTTTCTCGCGCGTCAGCCGCGCGGTGGTTTTCACATTGAGCGACATCGGATCGCCGCTGCCGCCGGTGGCGGCCTGAATGTTCTGGCTGGTGATATGCGCGTGGATCGTGGCGTTGTCGATCTTGCCGTCGGCGCGCGCGGGCAGCTCGCCGGAAAGGCGGATCGCCGTATTGCCGGGCAGCTTCGCCTCGATGGTCTGGAGCGTCGCGCCTTTGGGGCCCGTGCTGGCGGCGATGCGCACATCGCGCAGGGTCGGCTGGCCGGGCAGGGGCAAAGTCGTCGCGGTCAGGACGAAATTCAAAGGCTGCGTCGGCAGCGCGGTGTCCAAAAATCCTGCGGCGGAAGCAAAACCCTCTTCGAGCGTTTTCGCCAGAGGCTTGGGCGCGGCAGGTTTCGCGGCGGCGCTTTGCGCCCCTTGCGGCGGCAGCACGACGCGCGACAGATCGACGGCGATATCCGTGCCTTTTGAGGTGTCCAGCGACAACCCGCCGGAAATTTCCGTCCCGCCCGAGCGGATCATCAGATTATCCATGCTGATTTTCTTGCCGACCGCTTCGAGCAATCCGGTGGCCGCGACCTTGCCCTTGAGCATATCGGGCAAGGCGGGGGCTTTATTGTCCTTGCTGAACGCCGCCAGCAATTTCGCCAGATCCGGAACGGAGAGGGCGGTTTCGATGCGCGCGGCGTTGCTGCCTTTTTGCACCGCGCCCTTGAGGTCGAGCTGCGCGGTATTGGCGGGCAAGGACAGGTTGGCGCGCAACGGGATTAGCCCGTCATCGGATGCCGGAATGGATTCGATCGTCGCGTCAAAGCGCACGGGCAGTTTTTCCAGCACCGTGACCGTGCCGCGTCCCGAGATCGGACCTTGGATATCGGCGACGTTGAACGTGCCGTCGAACGGGCCGATCAGCTGCTGCGATTTTTTCGGCACGTCGACGATGCGGACATAGCCCTTTTCAATGGTCAGCTTGTCGATGGAAACATGACGGTCTGAAGATGCGGTTTTTTCGCCCGGTTCGCCCGCGTCGTCTTTTGCGGAGAATTCCCAGTTATTTTTCCCGTCGGCCATGGTTTCCAGCGTCACCGCCGGTTCGACGACGTTGATATGCAGCACTTCGACATCCCCCTTAAGAAGGGGGAACAACGCCACGCCGACATCGATCGACTTGACGCTGGCGAATTGTTTCGAGGTCGCGCCCGGCGGATTGGCGATCACCACATCCGAGAGGCTTGCGCCCAAAGAGGGAAAAAGGCTCAGGCGGATATTGCCGTTGAGCGCGATCTCGCGGCCCGTGGCTTTTTTGAATTCCGACTGGATAAGCCCTTTATACTGGTTAAAGGTGACGACCATCGGCGCAACGATGGCAATCGCCAATACGACTCCAAGACCGATCAGAATTTTTTTCATTATAGCTCTCCCGTTAATCGTCATTCCGGCGCAGGCCGGAATCCATTTCGTGTTCGAGTGAACCCCGGCTTTCGCCGGAGTGACGGTTTTCAAAATCTACGCCAGATGCTGCCCGCCATTGACGGCAAAGGTTGCGCCGGTGACATAGGCGGCTTCATCCGAGGCGAGAAACGCGACCATCGCGCCGATCTCCTGGGGCTGGCCCATGCGGCCCAGCGGAATGGTTTTCAAAATTTCGGACATGATTTCGGCAGGGATCGCGGCGGTCATGTCGGTTTCGATATAGCCGGGGCAGATCGTGTTGGCGGTGATGTTTTTGCGCGCGCCTTCAAGGGCGAGGGCTTTGGTAAAACCGATCAAGCCCGCCTTGGCGGCGCAGTAATTCACCTGCGCGAATTGGCCTTTTTGCGCGTTGATCGAGCTGATATTGATGACGCGCCCGAAATTATTGTCGCGCATATTGCCGATCACGGCGCGGGTGACGTTGAAAGCGGATTTCAAATTGGTGTCCAGCACATCGTCCCAGTCTTCTTCGGACATTTTGTGCAAAAACCCGTCCTTGGTGATGCCGGCATTGTTGACCAGCACGGCAATGGGGCCATGCTCGGCGAGGATACCCTCGACGGCTTTTTGCACCTGTTTGAAATTGGCGACGTCGAATTTCACGACATCGGCGCCGGTTTCTTTTTTGAATTTCTGCGCTGCTTCGTCGTTGTTGTGGTAATTGGCGACGACGTGAAAGCCGTTCTTCTCGAGATATTTCGAGATGGCTGCACCGATGCCGCGCGTGCCGCCGGTGACCAATGCAATTTTTTTCTTAGCCATGTTTCCCTTTTCCTCTTTTATCTTTCAACACAAAGCGCGACGCCCATGCCGCCGCCGATGCACAAAGTGACCAGACCTTTTTTCGCGTCGCGCTTGTTCATCTCGTGCAGCAAGGTGACAAGGCAGCGCGTTCCGCTTGCGCCGATCGGGTGGCCGATGGCGATCGCGCCGCCATTGACGTTGGTCTTGGCGGGGTCGAAACCCATTTCCTTGACGACGCAACAGGCTTGCGCGGCAAAGGCTTCGTTGCTTTCGACCAGATCGAGATCGGCGACTTTCCAGCCCGCTTTTTCCAGCGCTTTTTTGCTGGACGGGATGGGGCCGGTGCCCATGATTTTCGGATCGACGCCTGCGGTGGCGAATGATTTGACCGTGCCGAGGATTTTCAGCCCGCGTTTTTTCGCCTCGCTCTCGCGCATCAACACGACGACGGCCGCGCCGTCATTCAAACCGGAAGCGTTTCCGGCGGTAACCGTGCCGTCGGGCTTGAAAGCGGGCTTGAGGCCCGCAAGCCCTTCGGCGGTCACGCCCGGACGCGCAAACTCGTCCGTGTCAAACGTGATATCGCCTTTCTTCGACTTGATGACGTAAGGGACGATCTCGTCCTTGAATTTTCCGGCCTTGATCGCGGCTTCGGCGCGGTTTTGCGATTGCGCGGCAAAAGCGTCCTGATCGGCGCGGGAAATCTTGAATTGCTCGGCGACGTTTTCCGCCGTAATGCCCATGTGATAATTGTTGAACGCCTCCCACAGCCCGTCCACGATCATCGTGTCGGCCAGTTTTGCATCGCCGAATTTCACACCGGCGCGCATGGCGACGGCGTGCGGGGCCATGCTCATATTTTCCTGTCCGCCCGCGATCACGATATCGGCTTCGCCGGTCTGAATAAGCCCCGCGCCGATAGCGACCGAGCGCAAGCCCGATCCGCACACCTGATTGATGGTCAGCGCGGTTTTCTCCGCCGGAATACCCGCTTTGATCGCGGCCTGACGCGCGGGGTTCTGGCCTTGGGCGGCGGTCAGAACCTGGCCCATCACGACCTGATCCACTTCCTCGGGTTTCAGCTTGCTGTCATGGATGACGGCCTTGATGACATGCGCGCCCAGATCATGCGCGGGGACGTTTGCGATCGTGCCGTTGAAATTGCCGACAGCGGTGCGCAAAGCGGAAGTGATGACGATTTTATCCATGAAAAACCTCGTGCGAAAAGCGTTGTCGTAACTTAAAACGCAAGGGGGGTGGCGACAACCCCGCCCGCGACATAATCCGGTATTATTTCTTCTTCAATTGCGCCTCGAGCGCGGCGACGCGCTCTTGCAATTCCTGAAGCAGCTTGAGGTTGGCCAAAGCCACCGCGCCCATGGGCGCCAT
Organism: uncultured Alphaproteobacteria bacterium; assembly: GCA_965651535.1. Lineage (GTDB taxonomy): Bacteria > Pseudomonadota > Alphaproteobacteria > Micavibrionales > SZUA-601 > JAQGJA01. The sequence continues at coordinate 10,922 of CBFGSX010000035.1, forward strand.
CAGCCCCATCGGCCCGATCTGTTGCAAGGGGATAAACCCCGGCGGCAGGCCAAGGCTTTCCGGCGGGGGCATCGCGCCTTTTTGCAGCATTTCGGCCCATTGTTCCTGCCATTGTTTCAGGAAGCTTTCGGCGAATGCCGTGGCCGGATCGGGTTTTTCGGCCTTTTTGCGGGATTGTGCGGGGCGTTTCTTCGTCATACTCTATGTCCCTCAGAGAGTGTATCCCCGAGCGTAGCCGAGGGGCCTCCCTTGTTTCAGGGGGATCCCTCGGCTGCGCTCGGGAATTCAGAATAGCGATTTTTATGATTCAAGGATAGACGATGCTGTTACAAGAATTGACCGATCTGGTGGGGAAAGCCTTCGAAGCCCAAGGGCTGGACAAGGCTTTGGGCCGCGTGACCGTGGCCGACCGTCCCGATCTGGCCGATATGCAGTGCAACGGCGCGCTTCAGGCCGCCAAGGCCGCGGGCAAAAAGCCGCGCGACGTGGCCGAAGCCGTAGTCGCCGCCCTGCGCGACAAAACGGATATTTTCGCCGAGATCTCGATCGCCGGCCCGGGCTTTATCAATTTCAAACTGGCGCCGGGGTTTCTGGCACAGAAACTGGCCGCGCAAAACGCGCACAAAAAATTCGGCGTTGCGGACCCTGAAAAAGCGCTGACCTATCTGATCGAGTATATCAGCCCGAACATGGGCAAGGCGCTGCATATCGGACATTTGCGCAACGCCATGATCGGCGATGCCACGCGCCGCATGGTGGCGTTCATGGGGCACAAGGTCATCACCGACAATCACTTGGGCGATTGGGGTCTGCCGATGGGGCAGATTTTGAACGAGACCTATTTCCGGCATCCCGATCTGCCGCATTTCGACGAGACGCGCACGGACTATCCGGCAGACGCGCCGATTACGTTCGAGGAATTATGCGACATCTATCCTGCCGGGTCGCAAAAATGCAAGGACAGCCCCGAGGAGCTGGCCAAGGCGCAGGAATTTACCGCAAAATTGCAAAGCGGGAATTATCCGGGCCTGACCGCGCTGTGGCGGTATTTCATGGAGCTGTCGCTCGTGGATATGAATGAAAAGCTCGATATGTTCGGCGTGCCGCGTTACGATACCTATTACGGCGAAAGCTATTTCCAGCAATTCATCCCGATGGTTCTGGCGGACATGGAGAAAAAAGGCGTCCTTGTGGATGTGGACGGCGCCAAGGGCGTTCCCGTTCAGGAGGAAAGCGACAAATACGACATTCCGCCGCTGATCATCGAAAAGAAAATGGGCGGCGTGACTTATTCTGCAACCGACATTGCAACCTTCTACCAGCGTAAAAAGGATTTCGATCCCGACGTGATGATCGTCGTCACCGATTTCCGGCAGGAGCTGCATTTCTTGCGTGCCTATCGCGCGGCGCGTAAAGCGGGTTACACCAAGGACACGATGCAATTCGTGCATCTTATGTATGGCACGATCAATGACAAACAGGGTAAGCCCTATAAAACGCGCAACGGCGCAACGCCGGGGTTTACCTATCTGATTGATCTGGCCGACGCCAAAGCGCAGGAGCGCATGAAGGAGATCGGCCTTGATCAGAAACTCTCACCCGAAGAATTGGCCGAGACCGGAAAACAAATTGGATTGGCCTCGATCAAGTTCGGCGATCTAATCAATTACCGCCGTTCGGATTACATCTTCGACCTCGACAAGTTTGTCTCCTTCGAGGGCAAGACGGGGCCGTATCTGCAATACGCCGTTGTGCGCCTGAACGCGCTTCTGGCCAAGGCGTCGGCGCAGAATTATGTTGCAGGCGATTTCCAAATTGATGCAGCGCAACATGATGTCGCGTTGCTGTTGCTGCAATTCCCGCACGCCGTGGAAAACGCGCTTGCCGACTATGCACCCAATGTTTTGGCGGATTATCTCTTCCGTCTGGGCCAGGCCGTGAACAGCTTCTATCAGAACGTCCACGTCCTGACCGAGCAAGACCCCGCGCGCCGTGCCTCGGCGCTTGCTTTGCTGGGCTTAAGTGCTAGAATCTTAACCCAAGGCTTAGATTTACTTGGTATAAAGATTCCTGCCCAGATGTAAGGAGTGCCTAATGGCCCACCGCCGTTCCGATGTCACCATCATCAAGAAATACGCCAATCGCCGTCTCTATCACACCGAGATCAGCCAGTATATCACGCTGGAAGACGTGGCCGATATGGTGCGCAAAGGCGAGGAGCTGAAGGTCGTCGACGCGCGCACCGGCCAGGATCTGACCCGCGCCATTTTGACTCAGATCATCGTCGAACAGGAAGCCAAGGGCGAAAACCTGCTTCCCGTGAAATTTCTGCGCGAAGTGATCCGCACCTATCACAACAATCTGCGCCCGGTTTTGCCGCATTATCTCGACCATGCGATGGACACGCTGATCGCCAATCAGGAAAAGGTGACGGAATACGTCACCGATCAGGTCGCCACCGCGCAAAAGAGCATCGGCGGGATCATGCCGATGCAGGCCATGTCGAAATTCAACGAGGGCGTCGAGGAAGTCGCGCGCCAGAACGTGCAGATGTTCGAAACCGCGATGAAGCTGTTTTCGCCTTTCGTGCCGATCTCGGCCAATGACAAGCGCCAGAAGATCGACAGCCTCCGCCAGCAGATCAAGGCGATCCAGAACCGGATCAACGACCTCGAAAAAATGTCGGGGTAACACTTACCTCTCCCCTCGCGGGAGAGGTCGACGCGTCAGCGTCGGGAGAGGGGGCTTTCAAAGCCTGCTCGATGGTGTGGTAAACGCCCTCTTTGTTT
>CBFGSX010000036.1:0-13638 GCA_965651535.1 uncultured Alphaproteobacteria bacterium
TATCATCAGCCGATGGCTTGACTGGATTGCAAACGGTAAGCGCCTGTCCAAGCATACCGTCCGCGCTTATGAAACGGATGTTGCCGATTTTCTGGAATTTCTGAACGGCCATACGGGCGAGACCGTGACTTTGGTCAAACTGGCCGATTGTTCCCTCTCCGATTTTCGCGCCTGGGTCGCGGCCAAGTCCATGCGCGGCGTCACCGCGCGTTCCCGCGCCCGTGCCGTTTCCAGCCTGCGTCATTTTTACAAATGGCTCGACCGCGAGGGCATTTTGCACAACCCGGCGATCCAGTTGCTGCGCAATCCGAAACTGGATCACACCATTCCGCGTCCGCTGACCGAGGACGCGGCGCAAACGCTTTTGGAAGAAACCGACAAAATGCGCGCGGATTGGGCAGGTTTGCGCGACCGCGCGCTGTTCACGTTGCTTTACGGCAGCGGATTGCGGATCGACGAGGCCTTGCGCCTGAATATTTCCGACTGGCCGAAAACCGGCGACACGCTGACCGTGACCGGAAAAGGAAACAAACACCGACAGGTTCTGATCCTCGACCTCATCGCGCAAAGTCTGGCGGATTACCGCGCCGCCTGTCCGTTCGATGAAGAACCGGCACGGCCGCTTTTCGTCGGCGTTCAGGGCAAGCGCCTGAATCAGGGCGTTGCGCAACGCTCGATGCGACAACTGCGGGCGCGCCTCGGCTTGCCCGATACCGTCACGCCGCACGCGCTGCGTCACAGTTTCGCCACGCATCTAATGCTGGACGGGGTGAATACGCGCGCCATTCAGGAATTGCTGGGCCACGCCTCGCTCAGCACGACGCAGCGTTATACCGAGCTGGATGTCGAGGATATCCGCCGCCTCATCGACCGGCTGCATCCTCGCGCGTCATCGGTCGAAATTTCGGAGGAATATTCTCCATCACCGGAGCGTCAAAACTGATCTTTTTCTTTTTCGCCGGTTTCTCGCCAACCACTAGCACAACAGCATCGGTGCGGCGGATCGTCACCTTGTAGTCATACAAACCTTTTCCCGGCTCGCCCTTTTTCTGCGGATTATCATCCAAGGAACGCGTCTTGGTGAGCATCACCAGATTGAGTGCGATCTTCTTGGCATCGTCGCGATCCGCGTTGCGATCAACGATCACGTCGATTTTCAGGGTGCTTTTTTCCTGTTCGATGCGTACATCTAAAATAATCGGATTTTTTCTGGCCTCATAAACCACTTCGACCTTTTGTCCGAAAGACATTTGCGGCGGCTCTATGGCTGCCTCCTCGGCAAGAGCCGGGAAACAGAACAACAACAGGACAAGCGCAAAAATTTTCATGTCCTACACTACGCGCATAAAAAAACGCCGGTCAAGAGACCGGCGTTTTGAAATTTCCCCTGATGGGAGGAAACTTATTTGCGCAGCGAGTCGTTGGCTGCGTTTTGTGCGCTGCGGGTGCGATCCGACATTTCGCTCATCGAGCTGTCTTGCGAAGCGCAAGCGACAACGTTCAGCGAAGCGGCGACCAGCACCAGTGCGATCAGGATTTTTTTCATGTTATTTCCCCGTTAAGGTCTTGAGTTAGTTTCCAAAGCTTTGGACAAGAAACTGTCCGCACCTCGGGCCGGAAAAGCCCTTGGCACTTAGGTCTATTAACCACGGTTAATCCCGGTATTCAAGGAGTTTTTTATGCTGCACATAGGGTTTGAGCGAACAGACGACTGAAAGCCACTCTCATGTGGCTATTATGCAACATAGTATGAGGGCGCGTTATTTTCTGTAATCATATCCGCCCGTTTTTTTGTAATGCCGCCACAAAGAAACCATCCGTCTTATGCTGCACAGGCGTTAGTCGTATCCAGTGGGAAGACAAATCCAGACCATCGGGAACAGCCTTGCCGCCAGCAAGCCAATTTTCTTTGATATTCAATGGAGAAAATTCCATATACTCTTGTAAAAACTTTTTGACCTGTTGCTCGTTTTCCTCGGACAAAAGCGAACAGGTCGCATAGATCAGCCGCCCACCCGGCTTCACCAGGCGTGAGGCCGATTTCAGAATTTTCTCCTGTAACGCCGTCAGCGTTTTCAAATTCGGGCCGAGATCCTGCCAGCGCGCAAACGGATTGCGCCGCCATGTACCCGTGCCGCTGCACGGCGCGTCGATCAGGACGCAATCGGCTTTCTCTTTGTGTTTTTTGACCCAATCGTCGTTTTCATCGTCCAGAAGATGCATCTGCACGCAATGCACGCCCGCACGGCGCAGACGCTTGCGTGCATTGTCGAGACGCCTTTCCTCGACATCGCAGGCCCACAAGCGTCCTTTATTCTGCATCTGCGCTGCCAGCGCCAAAGTCTTGCCGCCTGCCCCCGCACAAAAATCCACGACCCATTCGCCGGGTTTTACACCGCATAACAGGCTCAATATCTGCGAGCCTTCGTCCTGAACCTCGAGCGCGCCATCGCGGAAAAGTGCGTGCGCCGAAAAATTCGGGCGACCGACCACGCGCAACCCCAGAGGCGAAAACGGCGTCGGCTTGATATCGAAACCGTCATGCCGCAATTTCTTGAGAGACGGGGCAATTTCGGCCTTCAATGTATTGACACGCAAATCCAGAGGCGCTTCGTCCTGCATTGCCTCCATTTCCTTTGCCAGATCGTCACCGAAATGATTTTTCAACGACGCATAGGCCCATTCGGGACATTCCAGCCGGATATTCTCGGGCATATCGGCAGGCATGAAGTCGGATTGACGGATCTCGTCGATCAGGTCGCGCTCGAAACCTTTGAGCGAGTCCGGCGCATAGCCCGACCCGTCGAACAGTCCCGCAATCTCGTCGAGCTTCTTGCCGCAGCCCACCGACAACCACAACAAAAGCAGGCTGCGGCCGTTTTGCTTACACTTCGTGCGTGCCGCCCACCAGCTCAGCCGCGCGAAGTGGCGCAGAACGTCATAAAGCGTTCCGGCAATATCGCGGCGGTCTTTCGATCCGATATATTTCCGCTGGCGGAAAAAGTCGTGCATGACCTGATCGGCGGGTTTCGATCCGGCCTGAATTGAATCGAAAAGCTCGATGACGGCCTGAAGACGCGCGCCGGGTGTCATGCCGCTTGCTTTTTATCTTTTTGGGCGAAGCGCCCGCCCTTGCGGAAACGCGACAGGTAATCGGGCAATACGGCATCAAGCGCCTTGGGCGTGATGCCCAAATCGCGCAGGCCTGGCTTCGTGCCGCTCAGGACGTTATCGGCCTTCAGGCTGCGCACCTGATCGACGGTCAATAATTGCCCCGGCAGATTCTGGAGGATCGCGCCTTTGAAACTTGCCCAGAAAAACGGCACGGGAACAAGCGGGCGGCGCATTCCGGTCACCTCGAATATTTTCTGCATCAGCGTCTTGAAGCTGAAAACCTCGTCGCCGCCCAGCTCGTAGATTTTTCCCATCGCCTCGTCGCGCGTCAGCGCGGCCAGCACGGCCTGCGCCACGTCACCGACATAGACGGGCTGGAATTTCGTATGGCCGCCGCCGATCAGAGGCAAAAAAGGCAGGAAAGCCGCCATCTGCGCGAAGCGGTTGAAGAAACTGTCCTCGGGTCCGAAGATAATAGACGGACGCAAGATCATCGCCTTGGGGAAATTTTCCATCATCGCGCCCTCGCCTGCGGCTTTGCTGCGCGCATAGTGCGACGGCGCGTCATCGCCCGCGCCCAAGGATGACACATGAACAAGGCGCTCGAGATGCACCGCGCGCGCCAAGGCGCCCAATCGCGCGGGAAACTCGCTGTGGATTTTCTCGAAACGCTGACGGCGCCCTTTTTCCGCAAGTATGCCGATGAGATTTATCGCCGCAAAGCTTCCTTTGAGGGCGTTCAAGACACTATCATCATTCTGAATGTCGCACACCACTGGCACCACTTGTCCGACGGTTCCGGAGGTACGCAGGAAATACGCGCTCGAGGGACGACGCGTCGCCACTTTGACTGTAAAGCCACGGTCGCACAGCAAATCAACAACATAGCGGCCGACAAAGCCCGTGCCGCCAAAGATGGTTACCTGCAAAGTCATGAAAAAGAACCCTGAATAAACAAGCCTATTCTAGAGCATCTCAAGCCAAATGGAAAGATGGCCCACCCTTTACAATATCCGGCGTAAACTGGCCATCAGGCTTTCGGCTTCAGCAATGCTGCGTTGATCCCCGGATAATTCGACAAACTCCTGAAGATATTCAAGCGCCTCCGTGTGCCGCCCCATTCTGGCGCAGATCACGCCCGCATCGTAATAGAGCCGGGACTCCTTTGGCGCAATCCAGAACTGGTGCGTGATCGCTTGCAGCGCGCGCGTGTAATCCTCCTGCATCAAAAGACGCATACGGCGATTATTATAAAACCTCAAGACGACTTCGCGTTTCGTCACAGGGTCGTAATAATGATGATGCAATTCGGCCTTTTCACCCAAGCGGTTTTTTAACAAATGACGCAGATCGTTGGCCTGCATGATTTTACCGCCCTCGAACGGATCGACGATTAACCGCCGCGACCCTTGTTCCATCCGCACGAGAAAACGTCCCGGAAAACTGAGGCCTGCCGCGTTCCACCCCATTTCTTCGGCCAAAACAAGGAATAATGCCCCCATCCCCACGGGAATATCCTTACGCCCGTCCAGCACATTGAGAAAATTGATTTCGTCGGGATCTTCCGCCTCATCGTTTGGCACATCAGAACCGAAAGTGTTGCAAAGTATCACGTTCAGGCAGGAAACCCGCCATTCAAGCTCCTCTACTTCGGAAGACTTTGGATTTTTTTCCACATAATCGCGCAAGAATGTAATCATCGCCGCGATTCTTTCACGATAAGGTTGCAAATCCGCGCTTTCACGCTCAAGCGCCCCCATCATCAACAGCGTCTCTGCAAGAGGAATCGCGTCATCGGCCATATTTCCTATGGCTTTTAGCTTCTCCTGAAGATCGGCAAGATGCATTACTGGGCCGGATAGGAACTGTTCTGGATGCTTTCGTCGGGACGGATATCGGTGCGCAGACGGACGTAAGAAACGACTTCCTTCACATAGGAAATCCCGCGCGCATGGTTGATGACGCGATCCAATTCTTCCTGGTCGCGCGCGATGCCCATCAGATAGACGACGCCGCCGACACAGTCGAAATTATAATCGATCGAGCGGATATCCTTGTCGAAAACCAGCTTGGTGCGCAGCTGCGTCGAAATCCACGAATCCCGCGCATAGCCGGACACGCCTTCGCTGTCCTGCACGCGGATCTCGTTGATGACCTGGCGCACATCGGGCGCCTGCCATGCCAGACGCACAGCATCGACGCGCCATTGCGGATCCTTGACCGTTCCGGTGATCATCACGCGCTGTTCGCGCACCGTCAGACTGAGCGCGCGGAACATATCGACATTGTGACGGAACCACGCATCGTTGATATAGGCCTTGATCTTGGTATCCGACCATGTTTGCCCGACGCCGCCTTCGCGCGCCGCCGCCGTGCCGACCACGGCCCCCGCCCCGACCGCCGCCGTCATAGGCGTGCAGCCCTGGAGTACAGGAAGAAATCCCAGAACCATGAAAGGCAAAACCATCCAACGCATATTTTTCTCCATAAGAATTACAGACGCCACGCGTCCTTGAGATGATAGGGCAAGCGAATCGGTCTGACAACTACTGCATCGAAACGGCAATCGCAATTTTGGTGGCGCGGATGACGGCTGCGGAAATGCTGCGCCGCCGCCGCGATACGCTGCTGGCTGGAAGGCGTTACCGCGCCAAGACCCGTCTCCGTATCGGGACGCGCCTTGACCTCCACGAAAACCAGCGTGTTCCCGCGCCGGACGATCAGATCCACTTCGCCGTGCTTGGTCTTGTAACGCCGGGCCAGAGGAAAATACCCCTTGGCCAGCAAATAGGCGGCGGCAAAAATCTCGGCCCGGTGGCCTTTTTCGTAATATTCCCGCTTCGCCGTCATCTTTTCGTCCCCAGCGACAAGGCGCGGGCGTAAATCTTTTTGCGCGGGTGACCGGTTTTCGCCGTCACCTGCGCTACGGCCTCCTTGAGCGAGTATTGCTGCATCAGATTGATCAGAAGCTGGTCGATGTTTTCATTCGTCCACTCGCCCACGCTGGTGGTATCGGGCGCAACCAGCACGACCACCTCGCCCTTGATCTCGCGGCCCTCGATTTGCGCCGATACTTCGGATGCGCTGCCGTGGATAAACTCCTCGTGCAGCTTGGTCAGCTCGCGTGCAACCACCACATGACGATCGCCGTATATCGCCTTGATATCGGCCAGCAAATCCGCCAGACGCTGCGGCGCTTCATACATCACCAGCGTCGCCACCACCGCCTGAAAGCCCAGCAATTCCTGACGCCTTGCGGCCATTTTCGGCGACAAAAATCCCAGAAAAAGGAAATGCGGCGGCGTCAGCCCCGATCCCGACAACGCCGCCAAGGCCGCGCTGGGGCCGGGGATCGGAAAGACGGGAATACCCTTCTCGCGGCAATTCTTCACCAGCCATGCGCCGGGATCGCTGATGCCGGGCGTGCCCGCATCCGAGACCAGCGCCGCAATTTTCTTTTGGCCGACGATCTTTTCGACTTTTGCGACCGTTTCCGCCTCGGTATGCGCGTCGCAACGCTCCAACCGCGCCTTCAGCCCATAGGCCGACAGCAATTTTCCGGTTACCCGCGTATCCTCGGCGAAAACCGTCTCCGCCGCCGCCAGAACATCCAAACCCCGCAAGGTAATATCGCGCAGATTGCCGATCGGCGTCGCCACGACATAAAGTCCCGGTTTCATCACCTGGGACGATTGCCCCGCCTGCCAGTCTTGGCTAGAGTGAGGCCCTGATTTCTTGCCGGAGTTGTTCATGCGTTCCTATCTTAGCCTCGTTCTCGTGATTGTCACCCTTGCATTGGCGGGATGCGGCGGCACGGCCAGCCAGAATCCGTGGCGCACGCCCAGCGGCGGCGCGATTGACCGCCTGCCCGATTTCAACGAGGCGCAGACAACACCCGCCGCAGAAACGCCGATGGAAATGGCGCATTCCGGCCGCGCTTCTGTGACGCCCTATTACCAGCCTGCGCCGCCGAAACCGGTCAAGGATCTGCCGCCCGTCAAGGTCGCCTTGCTTTTACCCCTCAGCGGCCCGCAAGCCGAATTGGGGCAGGCCATGTCGAACGCCGCGCAGATGGCGATCTTTGATGTCGGCGCGACCAATGTGACGCTGATCCCGCGCGACACAACGCCCGGCGCCGCCAAAGCCGCCGAAGCCGCTCTGAACGAAGGTGCGCAAATCATTCTCGGCCCGCTTTTTGCGCAGGATGTCAAAGCCGTCTCGCCGATTGCGCGCCGCCGCAACGTCTCGGTCGTCGCCTTTTCGACGGATTGGACGGCCGCCAGCGACAATACCTATATCATGGGCTTCTTGCCCTTTGGTCAGGTCAGCCGCGTCGTCGACTTCGCCGCCAAGCGCGGCGCGAAGAAATTCGCGGGCATCATTCCCGAAACGCCTTACGGCATGGCGGTGAACGGCACGCTGAAACACGAGTTGCAGCGCCAGAATCTTGACGTTCCCAAGAGCCATATTTTCAGCCGCGACCAGCAACTGGTGCAGGCCGTGCAGAAAATCGCCCAGGCCCAACAGCCCGGATCGCTGGAAACCGTCGACGCCATTCTGGTCCCCGTCGGCGGAGGACAGATCAATCAGGTCTCGGCGCTGATGCGACAAAACGATCTGGGGATGCGGCAGATCCGCCTGCTCGGCACGGGATTGTGGGATGACAGCCCGCAAGCCGCGTCGCTGTTGCCCGGCGGTTGGTATGCCGCACCCGATCCGAATTTGCGCACGACCTTCAACCAGAAATATCTGGAAACCTATGGCAAAAATCCGCCGCGTCTGGCGACATTGGCCTATGACGCCTCGGCTCTTGCCGCCGCGCTGGCGATCAAGGGTCTGAAGGAAAACGGCACGCCCGCTTTCGACCGCGTCAATATCACCAACCCGAATGGATTTGCAGGACTGGACGGAATTTTCCGCTTCCGCCCCGACAATCTGGCCGAGCGCGGTCTGGCGGTTTTGGAATTACGCCCCAACGGGCCGGTGATTGTCGATCCCGCCCCGACGCGTTTCTAGGCCGGAACACCCTTATCCGTTGAATGCATGAAATCCAGCATTTTATCCGGATGCACAATTTTGTGCGCGGCGTGCGCCGCCATCGCCGCTTCGGAGAAGCCCTGTAAAATCAGCTTCAGTTTTCCGGCGTAATGCGCCATATCGCCGATGCAGAAAACACCCGGCAGATTGGTTTCATTGGTTGCGGGATTGACAGCAATTTGTTGCTTATGCAGATCGATGCCCCAATTCGCAATCGGCCCAAGATTCATCGCCAGACCGTAAAACGGCAGCAACACATCGGCAGCGACGGATTTTTCTTCGCCTTGCAGGGTTTTCACGATCACGTTTTTTAATTGGCCGTTTGAACCTTCCAGCCCGTGCAACTGATACGGCACAACCATTTCAATTTTTCCTGACGCGGCCAGATCACGCAGTTTCTTCACGGAATCCGGCGCGGCGCGGAACTCGTCGCGGCGATGCACGACGGAAATTTTCGCGGCCACTTCGGACAGGGACAAAGCCCAATCCACGGCGCTATCCCCGCCGCCCGCAATCACGACGCGCTTGCCCTTGAAGTCGTCGCGCTTGCGCACGTAATAGAAAACGGATTTGCCCTCATATTCCTCAAGGCTTTTGATCGGCGGGCGGTTCGGCCCGAAAGACCCGGCCCCGCCTGCGATGAAAATCGCCTTGCAGTCGATCACCGTTCCCTTACTTGTCGTCACGCGCCAGCCCGTTCCCGTCTTTTCGACCTCGGAAACCTGTTGGCCCAGATGATAGGTCGGTTTGAACGGCGCGGCCTGTTCCGCCAGTTTCTCGATCAGCCCCTCGCCCGTGATTTTCGGCCAGGCGGGAATGTCGTAAATCGGCTTTTCCGGGTAAAGCGCGGCGCATTGCCCGCCGATCATCTCCAGCGTATCGACGACATGGCATGTCATGTCCAGCATGCCGCATTCAAACACGGCGAACAGGCCCACCGGCCCTGCGCCAATGATGACAATATCGGTTTCGTGGCTTGCCGCCATGCTGCGTCCCGCGTAAAATTGGTTTGTGACCCAATATAGCGTGACCTGCCCCGATGCCGCAAGCACCGCCGCACAAGGCGCGGCTTTGGGCGCGCGCCTGAAAAAAGGCGATGTTGTCCTGCTTTACGGCGATCTGGGGGCCGGAAAGACGACTTTCGTGCGCGGCCTGATCCAAAGCCTGTGCGGCGCGGATACGAATGTCGTCAGCCCGACCTTTACGCTTGTGCAAAGCTATGAGACCGACAAGGGCACGATTCATCACTACGATCTTTATCGTCTCGAGGCGGGCGATGCCGCCGCGCTGGCCGAGCTGGGCTGGGAGGACGGGCTGGTTTGCGGCATTACGCTGGTCGAGTGGCCCGAGCGCCTCGATGAAACGCCGCCCGATGCCCTCATTGTGCGCATTACCATCGACGGCGACGCGCGCCATATCATGGTGACGCCATGATCGCCCTGCCCAAAGTTTACACCATCCCATCCGGAGCGCCTTTTGCAAAAATTCTGGCGCAAACTCTGTGGCATGAATATGCTGACGATCTCCTGGCGCTCAGCGACGTTCAAATCTATCTGCCGAACCGCCGCTCGTGCCGTGCCGTGGCCGATGCGTTTCTTGAAATCAGCGACGGCAAAGCGACGCTGCTGCCGCAACTGACGCCTCTGGGCGACATTGACGAGGACGACCTGTTCGATACCGATCCCTTCATCCTCGACGAAGACCCGTATCTGACGCCCGCCATTCATCCGCTCGAGCGGCAGCTTCTTTTGACCTCGCTTGTCGCGGCCAAACCGAACATCCACGGCGTCGCCGAAGCTTTTGCTTTGGCCGGAGAGCTGGCGCGGCTGATCGACAAGGCGCATACGGAATCCGTCGATCTGAAAAAAATCGCCAGCATCGTCCCAAGCGAATTGGCCGAGCATTGGAAGCAAACGCAGGAATTTCTTGAAATCGTGACCGATGCCTGGCCGAAATACCTGGCCGACAACACCCTCTCCGATCCCGCGCAACGCCGCAACATTGCCGTTGAAAAGAAAATCGCCGCCTTGCGCGCCAAGCCGCCGCAACACCGCGTGATTGCCGCCGGTTCCACAGGATCAATCCCAGCCGTTGCGAAATTGCTCGACGTGATCGCGCGTCTACCCCAAGGTCAGGTTATTCTCTCGGGTTTTCATTACGATGAAAAAATCTGGGACGCAATCGACGAAACCCATCCGCATTTTTATCAAAAAAATCTGCTGGCTCGGATGGAGCTTGACCCTGCTTCGGTCAAGCCCTGGCCACTTCCCGCCGAACCGCATTACCTTCTGGCGCAGCGGCGAAAACTGGCCGATCTGGCCCTGCAACCCGCCGCCGTTTTCGATCTTTCCGATGCCAAAACCGATATCGAGCCGCCGCAATTCATCGCCGCCGAGGACACGCTGCACGAGGCGATGATCGTCGCGCTGCGCCTGCGTGAAATTTTGAACGACACCGGAAAAACCGCTCTTGTCGTGACCCCCGACCGCCTTCTGGCCAAGCGCATCTGCGACGAGATGGGACGCTGGGGCATTGCGCTCAACGATTCCGCCGGGGAAACGCTCGACCAGAAACCTGTCGGGCGTTTCCTGCTGATGCTGACGGCGTTCGGCCAAAACGCCGCGCCGATGACCGCCGTTACCGCCCTGTTGTCGCACCCGCTATGTCGTCCTTCCGGCGATCTCGACGCGCTCAAGAATTTCATGCGCAATAAATTGCTGCCGCCCGGCGGTCTGGCGGCGTGGCGTTCCGAAAACGCCTTGCTGGCCCAGGCTTTGGATAATCTCGCACCGCTTGCGACGAATGAACGAAAAACGCTTCGCGAATGGGCAGAAGCGCTGATTGTAGCGGCGGAAAAATTCAGCCCGCCCGAAACCCTGTGGCACGGCGATGACGGTGAAGCCGCCGCCGAATTGCTGCGCGACCTGATGCACCAGCCGAAATCCGCCGAGTTGCCGCTGGATGCTTTCAATTTCGACCGGATTCTGCGCCATATCCTGACGCAACAAGTCATCCGCCCGCGTTTTGGCACGCACCCAAGATTGCGCCTGTTGTCGCCGATCGAAGCGCGCCTCGAGCACGCCGATCATGTCATTCTGTGCGGCCTGAACGAAGGCGTCTGGCCGGCGCAGCCCTCGCCCAATCCATGGCTGTCGCGCCCAATGCTGGCCGAGATGGGTTTCGGCAGCGCCGAGCGGCGCATCGGGCAATCCGCACTCGATTTCGTCAATCTTTTCTGCTGTCCGAACTTGACGGTCACATGGTCGAAAAAGCGCGACGGCGCGGCCTCGCCCCCTTCGCGCTGGATTCAACAAATTGCCGCCGTGCTGGAGAAAAACGACCGAATTCTCCCTGAATCCGATCCGCTCTATCATTACGCGACGCAATGGGATCATCCTGAAAAAATCCAGCCGCGTCCGGCTCCCGAGGGCGCATCGAGCCGCAAGCCCGAAAAAATCCGCGTTACCGATGTCGGCAAATGGAAGCAAGACCCATATTCTTACTACGCCAAGCGCATTCTGGGCCTGAAGAAAACCGATCCGCTCGACCGCCGCCTCGAGGCGCGCGATTGGGGAAATGCCGCGCACGATATTCTCGAAAAATTCTTCGACAGCGCCGACCGATCGCCGGAAACCTACCGCGCCATTTGCGATGAAACGCTGCGGCGTTATCCGCTCGATCCGTCGCTCGACGCCGATTGGCGCAACCGTCTGGCCATGATCGGCGAATGGCTGACGACGCAAAATGTCACGCAATCCGAAACCGAAGCCGATATCTCTTATCCTTTTCAATCCGGCGACGTCAAAATCATGTTGCAAGGACGCGCCGATCGCGTCGATACGACGCCAGAAGGCTTGATCGTCATCGACTACAAAACGAACACACCGCCAAGCAATCCGAAAATCAACTCCGGTGAAGAGCCGCAGCTGGGGCTTTTGGGTTATTTGCTGGAAAATAAACGTAAACAAAAAATCGCGGGGCTGGGCTATATCCAGCTGACCGGAAAAAAATCCGAACCTGCAAAAATAAACCCTATCAAAGACCCGGGAAACGCCATGCGCGCCGCCAACGACGCGCTTGCGCAACTCTTGGCCGATCACTATGCCGACGGCAAGCCCTATCCGGCTGTCGCTCTGGCTGCACGCAAGCATGACGATTACCGCCATTTGAAACGCACGCAGGAATGGTCTTCCGTCCCCGAAGACGACGAAAACGAAGGCGGGGAAGAATGAAAAAAGAAATCCCGCCAAAGAAAAAAACGGACAATCCCGCCGACACGCATCAATCGGTCTGGGTGGCGGCCTCGGCCGGCACGGGGAAAACCTATGTGCTGACCCAGCGCATTTTGCGCCTCTTGCTCGACGGCGCGCGTCCCGAGAAATTGCTCTGCATCACCTTTACCAAGGCGGCTGCCGCCGAAGTCATGGAACGCGTCCAAGATATCGTCAAGGAATGGAGCATCCTGCCCGAAGACAAATTGCACGAGGCTTTGCGTGAAATTCTGAAAAGAAATCCGGACAAGGTGGAAATTGCCATTGCGCGGCGGCTTTTACCCGAAATCCTCCAGGCGCCGGGCGGCGTGCGTATCCAGACGATCCACGCCTTTTGCCAATCGGTGCTGGCGCGCTTCCCCATTGAATCCGGTATTCCGGCGGGGTTCCGCGTCGCCGACGAAGCCGAGAGCTTTGCTCTACTGCACGAGGCAAAACAAAATCTTTTTAGAAATTTTGATCCGCAATCGCCTCTGGGGCGGGCGCTGGGCCATCTTTACGGCATCTACAAGGACGACAGCCAGAACACGCTGCTCAACGGCATCGTCGCCAAGCGTTACCGCCTGAACCGCTTTATCCGCGAACGCGGCGGCGATCTGCACGGCGTCGGAGAATATCTTTCCACGGTTTTGGGCACGAAAGATCTGGACGTTTTACAACCGGAAAATGAAATTCTTCGGAATATTTCCAAAGATACCATCGCCCGCGTTGCGGATATTTTGAATGCGACAGAATCCAGCAAAAATCATGCCACAGCCGAAAAACTTCTGAATGACGATTTTCTT
Organism: uncultured Alphaproteobacteria bacterium; assembly: GCA_965651535.1. Taxonomy (GTDB): domain Bacteria; phylum Pseudomonadota; class Alphaproteobacteria; order Micavibrionales; family SZUA-601; genus JAQGJA01. The sequence goes on from CBFGSX010000036.1 coordinate 13,208, forward strand.
GGCGCATTCCTTACCACAGAGGATGAGTTCCGAAAGTCTTTCTATTATAGCTTCAAAAATAACCCCCCAGAAGCGCTAGTAAACTTTTTCGAGCGCGGCGTAAAGAACATCGAAAACTATATCGCCGCCGCGACCCATAAAGACACGATGGCGTTGTTGACCGTTGCCAAAGCGGTGCTGGACGAATTCGACGCCATCAAGAAACGGCGCGGCGTGATGGATTACGAAGACCAGATCCTGAAAACCGTCGCGCTACTGACCGATCTGGCCGATGGCGAATGGGTGCTTTACAAGCTTGACAACGGCATCGACCATATTCTGGTGGATGAGGCGCAGGACACCAGCCCCGCGCAATGGGATATTGTCGAAAAACTCAGCGACGAATTTTTCGCAGGCAACGGGCGCAAGGATATCAACGACCGCACGCTTTT
>CBFGSX010000037.1:0-13499 GCA_965651535.1 uncultured Alphaproteobacteria bacterium
AAACAAAGAGGGCGTTTACCACACCATCGAGCAGGCTTTGAAAGCCCCCTCTCCCAGCGCTGCGCGCTGACCTCTCCCGCGAGGGGAGAGGTATTACTGGACGAATTCATCTATACGACTTTGACCGGCAAGATCATCGGCGATGTCGAGGATGAGGATTAGGCTCTAACGCTTATTCGCACGCCACGACCGTCCGACGCAGCACGTTTTTGGGCGCAATCACCAGGCGCGGGCGCAAGCGCCTTCCGGTATTCTTCCAGGCCACTTGCGCGCCCAGATCGGCTCCCGTCACGGCATTCATCGCTTCCAGATAGGCGTTCATCTTTGCCTCGGCGCGCGTTGACTCGGTTTCATTCTCACCTTCATCGGCGCGGTGAAGATGCCACAACACATCATATTTCTGCGGCACATTCCCACCTCGGGTAATCGCCTCGAGCAGCGACAGTTTCTCCCGCCCTTCTTGCTGGAGCCTGCTTTCATAGGCCTGATGCTGTGCCGTCGATAATGACAGATGATGATCCGACAGGAACAGCGCGTTTTGCTGGAACGCCGTCAGGTGGTGCATGACGCCAATCGCGGTAAAAACCTCCGCGCTCAACACCTGCCATCCATTGCCTTGATATTCGCGCGCACGCCGGGCGCGGAAAAACTCTACTGATTCCATTTGCATGATCTGCTCCTACCCAAAAAATTCCATAATAATATATCTTATGGCTAGTGGGTCACAAAAAATCAAGAGTATATTTATATTTCAAAAACAATATGTTAGCTTAATTTTAGTGGATTTTTATCCTCGGATATGATACCATTTCTCCATGTTGTATATGCCCACTCATTCCGACTATCTGGATAATGCACGCAGCATGAAAGTCCCGCTTCTTTCAGCGGTTGCCCGCTTTGCCGCCAATCTTGAAGGAATTCGCGACCCCTACCAGCGTGAAAACGCCATGAGCCGCTTCATCGAGCAACGCGCCGAAGCCCCCGACTTTAACTTTAACTAGTCGACACGCGCCTCAGGCCATCCGCAGCTTCGGCATGACCATGTCCGCCTGACGCGCGAACAACGTCTGGATGCAGGCGATTTTCTGGCGGTTCTGCTTGAAGCGGGCGATATTCGGCTCGCGCAGCACATCCGCCGCCACGTCTTCGCGAGGCGCACGGCGTTGCTGCGCCACCATCGCCGCCATCAGCAGCATGACCATTTTTCTCAACTGTGCCAGCTCGGCTTCCTGCCGCGCCTGCGCGGTTTCCGCCGCATCGAACGCGGCACCCTCGGAGGCCAACAGCGCGGTGGATACCATTTCCACCACATCCGCGCTGGAGTTTTCCTTTTTCTCGGTCGCGTCGTGATGTAGCGCCGTGCCGAGGAAACCCAGGGCCTGGACTGTGTCGTCGGTCAGCCCGAGACCCGCCATCATCGGCAAACCGAACAGGCTTTGGCACAACAGGCCCATCAGCATATTCTCGAATGCCACGCCCGAGATCCCCATGCCATCCGAAGACGGCGCGTTTTTCTTGCGCCATTCGCTGCGGCTTTTCACCGTCGTCCGGCGCGCCGTGCGGGATTTTTTCAGCTCGCGATCCAGATCGCGCAACACGTTGCGCCCGTCAGAAACAAGATTTTTTTGGAAATCACGGACATCCATGGAACGGGCCTCGCAGAAAAAAGGACATACCGGCTTGACCGGCCCCTCCAGTAGACCAAATTATGCTAAATTTACCCTTAACAAATAGACATAATTCATAGTTGATTGCATGATTTTATGTTATTTTATGACCCTGACGGGATTCAATTCTTTTCCTTGAGGGTGCGGCGTTTCTCGCGGTCCCAGTCGCGCTGTTTGATCGACTCGCGCTTGTCCACGGCCTTTTTGCCCTTGGCCAGACCCAGCAGCAGCTTGATCTTGCCCTTTTTTGTGAAATACAGCTTGAGCGGCACCAGCGTCATGCCCTCGCGCTCGATCGCCGCCGAGAGCTTCTTGATTTCCTTTTGCTTGAGTAGCAAGGCGCGCGGGCGCTTGGGCTCGTGCTGAAGATGCGGGCCGGCCTGTTTGTATTCGTCGATCTGCATCCCGAAGATCTTGAACGAACCGTCGCGATCCAGCCCGGCATAGGCCGATGTAATCTGGCCCTTGCCCAGACGCAAGGATTTCACCTCGGAACCCGTCAGGATAAGGCCCGCCTCGACCGTGTCCGCAATCGCGTAGTCGAAACGCGCGCGGCGGTTTTCCGCGATCGGATCGCCATTGGCCCGTAAGTGTTGAGTCATAAGGCCTTTGTATCAGACCCTAGTGCAAAATGTAATGCTGTTGACACAGGCGGTCATGCATCTGGTCAATATTATACAAGGCCGTCGTCCCACCCGATGTGCGACAGGTCGCGCCATATCCCGGATAAGGGATACCCCAGACATTGCCGCCCGCCGGTTTGCCGTCATCGTATTTCTCGTCGATGTATTTGGCCTGACCGACCGTCAGCGGACGGTGTCCCGCGGGATCAACCGCATTGGTCATCCCGGCTGTGCTATAGCGCGGCCTGTTCTGAAAGCGAATGGCCACAGAGGCTCCCGCGTTATGCGTATCGGTAAAAATCGTAAAGCCTCCGCCGATTGGCGTGCCGGGATGGGTCTGGTGCCATTCCGGATTGGCCGGGTTGGCCATCGGGTTAATTCCCTTGAGAAAGCGCGACAACGCCAGATGTTTCCAGAACTGGCTCGTTTCATCATAGAAAAACGGCCCTGTCATCGCGCTGGTGCCCGCCTGTTCGCCGTTCCAGCCCGAGCCCCATTCTCCCACGCGGCCCACGCGCCCATCGCCGTTGCCGTTACGGCAAAACGACGTTGCGGAACAGTTGGGGATGCGCTGCGTGGCCAGAGGAAAATCCCCCGGGATCGAATCATAACGCGCCTGAAATCCCTTGATCGCGGCCATGGTGCTTTGGATATCGGCCATCAGGCGGCGCGTCTTGGCCAGCCGCCACATTTCCTCGCCCTTGAGGACACCACCAAGCAACAAACCAATAATCACCAACACGATGGCCATTTCGACCAGCGTCCATCCACGCACGAAAATATCCGAAACGGGATGGATTTTTCCGCTGCTGTTCCTATTGTTGTGAAGGCTTTCTCTTCTCACCATGTTCGATGCTCCCATGCGATCCATCTTGTCCGCCCTGATACTCTGTTTTGTTCTCACGCCACAAGCCGCGCAAGCCTCTGTGGCTCAAGATGTATCACAATGGCTCGAGCTGCGCAATTCCAAGCGCCTCGCGCCGTTCGAGACCTATGCGCGGTTTCTCGAGCGCCGTCCCGACTGGCCGGAAAGCCGCCTGTTGCGCGAAAAGGCCGAAAACGCACTGGGAAGCGGAAAAATCCCCGCCGAACGCCAGCGCCGGTATTTCGCACAATTCGCCCCCGTCACCGATGACGGAAAGCTTGCCCAGATCCGCGCGCTGGAGGGCAATGGCGGCACGACGCAGGCCATGGCGCTGCTGCGCGAGGCGTGGGAGGCGGGATCGTTCAGCGCCGCGCAACAGGATTTCATCCTGCAACGTTGGCGCGGGGCTTTGGGTGCGGCCAGCCATGAAAGACGTCTCGACGCGCTGTTGTGGCAAGGCAATCTTGCCCGCGCCGAACGCGCGCTTACCTATGTCGGCCCCAAGGCGCGGCGCATCGGGCGCGTGCGTTTGAATCTCCAGCGCAGCGACCGCAACGCCGAAGCCGAGGCGCTGGCCCTTCTGGACTCCGCGCCGCATGAAGGCGGGTTGTATTTCGATCTGGCGCGCCATTACCGCGGACGCGATCGTAACGCTCAAGCCGTGCAAATTCTGGCGCGCTATCGCGGCGAAAAGAAGGGCCGTGAAAAGCAATGGTGGCGTGAGCGGCATCTTCTGGCACGACATTATTTGAAGAAAGGCGATTTCAAAGCCTCCTATACGCTGGCGGCGGCGCACGCCACCGATACGCCCGCCGAGCTGGCCGAGGCGGAATGGCTGGCCGGGTGGATTGCGGTCACACGATTGAAACAACCCGAAAAAGCGCTGCAACATTTCGACCGGATGTTCCGCAACGTGCGCACGCCGATCTCGGTGGCACGCGCGGGGTACTGGGCCGGTATCGCCGCGCAACAGACGAAGCAATCCCATACCGCACGGCAATGGTTCGAACAGGCCGCCATGCATCCACACGTTTTCTACGGCCAGATGGCAGCCTATGCTTTGGGCGATCCGAAAAAATACTATGCCGATTTCTTTGCACGCGGACGGGCCGCGCCTGCGCCGAAAAATCTGCGTGCCGATCTGATCGAGGCGGCGCGTATCCTGAAAAACATGGGCAAGACCAAAGAACGTGATTTGTTCTTGCAAGCACTTTTGAATGATGCGCAGAAAAAGAACGCCGCCGACGGCGTGATCGCCGTCGCACAGGAATTGAACAGCGCCAAAATCAAGCTGACCGCCGCCAAAGCCGCCTATGAACACGGCGTACTGGTGACGGATGCGCTGTTCCCACGGGTCAAGGTGCCGATCATGGGAAATGTCGAAAACGCGCTGACGCTGGGCGTCATCCGGCAGGAAAGCCAGTTCGACACGCATGCCGTCTCGTCGGCGGGCGCGCGCGGCTTGATGCAGCTTATGCCCATGACCGCCAAAGAAATCGCGCGGCAAAAAAAGCTCCCCTATCGCGGTGTAAGCCAACTGCACGAGCCGCATTACAACATGCAGCTGGGTCAGGCTTACTTGGAGAAAATGCTGGTGCGCTATGATTACTTCGTGCCGCTGGCCGCCGCCGCCTATAATGCGGGGCCGCGCAATGTCGATAAATGGATCGCCGAGATGGGCGATCCGCGCCGCAATCCGGCCTCCTGGGTGGACTGGGCCGAGCGGATTCCCTTCTATGAAACGCGCAATTACGTCCAGCGCGTCTGGGAATCCTATAGTCTTTACAAGATGTTATTACAAAAATAATAAAATTTCTTGCCCTCGACTCGGCACGTGATTAAACTGCCGCAAATTGCCGTCAAATGTATATACGGCCCGCCAAGCGAAATATGGGATCGAAATCCATGCCAAGCGCAAGCCCGATGCTGACCATCCACGACGTGGCAGCCAATCTCAACGTCGACGAACGCACCGTTCGCGAACTGATCCGCAAGAACGAATTGCGCGCAATCAAGATCGGCAAGGAATGGCGCGTCACCCCTGACGACCTTGACACCTATGTCGAAGGCCACGCCAATTTCTGCGAAAAGAAATAAGCGACGCTCATTCCGGCGGAAACCGGAATCCAAAAAGATGGAACCACAGAGCTAAACAGAGATAGACAGAGTTTGTTTGTTTATTTTTCCTGCCGCGTAACGGCCTGAAAACACAAATCTGACGTTTATCACAGTATTTGAATACGCTTCGCGCGTTTTTCGTTATTGCAGGACGCTCTGTTTTTCTCCGTTTAGCTCTGCGTTTCAAAAAAACGGTTCCGAATTTTCGGAACATTTCTTTCTATGGGCTTCAGGGAACATCTTGCAGGAACAACATGTTACGCTAGACTATCCTCTATGGCCGCGCCGAAACTCGCCTCGCCCGGAGAGGGCATCCCGTTCCTCGAACGATTTTTCGTGCGGCGCTTTATTCTGCCCCGCCTGAAAAAGAAATGGTCATGGGACGATGCCGACCGGATCTTCGCCCGCGAGACCGGTTTGATCATCGGCCTGATCGGCGATCTGACTCCCGAACAGCGCAAGACCCGCGTGCTGGTGCCGCGCCTGGCGGGAATGGAGGACTCGTCGCGCTATTGGTCGGTCGATCTGACGCTCGAGCATCTGATGATCGTCGTCAAGGGCATGTCCGACATCGTCATCCACCTGAGCCAAGGAAAACCCTTTCCGCATAACGTCGCCATCGCCGACGTGAAGCCGCGCGGCATCTTGGGCGAGAACGCCGTCATCATTTTCGGCGACGTGATGAAACAGGCCGAGGATTATCTGAACAAGAATGTCTCGGACAGGCATAGCGTCGTCACGCACGCGCATCCGTGGTTCGGGGCGATGGACGCCGCCGACTGGCATAATCTGATGGCCATGCATCACAGCCTGCACCGCCGCCAGATCGAGAAGATCGTCTCGGGATTGAAGTAATCCGGACAAAATTCGTCCCGTTTGATTTTCATTTGCATCAAAAATGACGCAGGCGCATAATTTGCGCGTCCTGGAATTTTCTGCCGGAGTCTCCCATGGAATGGCTGCTCGATCCTTTGTTCATGTCGCGCGTGCAATTCGCCTTTACCGTTTCCTTTCACATCATTTTCCCCGCAATCACGATCGGCCTGGCCGCCTATCTGATGGTGCTGGAATATCTGTGGCTGAAGACGAGCAACAACCACTACAAGGACATCTATCTTTTCTGGATGAAGATTTTCGCCGTGTGCTTCGGCATCGGCGTCGTGTCGGGCATCACCATGCCGTATCAGTTCGGCACCAACTGGGCGCCGTTCACCGAGCAATTCTCGCGCGTGGCCGGGCCGCTCATGGCGTTCGAGGTGCTGACCGCGTTTTTCCTCGAAGCGTCGTTCCTGGGGATTATGCTGTTCGGCTGGGGCCGCGTCAGCAAGCGCATGCATTTTTTTGCCACCTGCGCCGTATCGATCGGCACGATGATCTCGGGCTTTTGGATTCTGGCGGCCAATAGCTGGATGCAGACGCCGCAGGGCTTCGTTATCCTCGAGAACGGCGACTTCCAGCCGACGGACTGGCTGGCCATTACGTTCAACCCGTCCTTTCCCTATCGCTTTGCGCATATGATGATCGCGGCGTTTCTGGCCACGGCCTGTATCGTCGCCGGAGTCAGCGCGTCCTATTTGAAAAAGAAAAAACATCTCGCCCCCGCCAAGACGATGTTCGCCATGTCGATGCTGATGTTCGTCGTCGTCGCGCCGTTGCAACTTGTCGTCGGCGATCTGCACGGCCTCAACACGCTGGAATACCAGCCCGCCAAGGTCGCGGCGATGGAAGGCCATTGGGAAACCGGCAAGAACGTGCCGCTTTATCTTGTCGCCAAGATCGACGAGAAAAACGAAAAAACCACCGGTATCGCCATTCCCAACCTCGCCTCGATCATTCTCGGCCACTCGCCCGACGCCGAGATCAAAGGCCTCAAGGAATGGCCGCCGCATGAGCGCCCGCCGGTCGCGGTCGTCTTCTGGAGTTTTCGCGTCATGGTCGGCATCGGCTTGCTGATGATTGCCATGGGCGCGATGGCCGCGGTGCAGTTTTTCCGCGGCAAGCTGTTCACCTGTCCGATCCTGCAACGCTTTGCCATTTTCATGTGGCCGACGGGGCTGATCGCCATTTTGGCCGGATGGTTCGTTACCGAAGTGGGCCGCCAGCCCTGGACGGTTTATAACGTCATGAAAACTTCCGACAGCGTGTCGAACATCGCCGGGAGCTCCGTCGCGCTATCGATGGCGCTGTATGTCGTCAGCTATACCATCGTCTTCGGCGCGGGCGTGTATTACATGTTCAAGCTGGTCAAAAAAGGCCCGGCCGCCGGGGCCGAAGCCGAAACCTATGGCGCGCCGGGCGGCAAGCATCATTCCATGCTGGTCGAAGCCTTTCCCGACGTCTTCAAGAAGAAAAACTTCGTTTAAGGAGCAAGCCTCATGTTCGTCCTTCCCGATTTTCTCGATTTGCCGATGATCTGGGCGGTGCTGGTCGCCGTCGCCGTGTTCCTCTATGTCGTGCTCGACGGATTCGATCTGGGGGTCGGCATTCTGTTCCCCTTCGCGCCGACGGATAAATGCCGCGACACGATGATGAACTCCATCGCGCCTTTCTGGGACGGCAACGAGACGTGGCTGATTTTGGGCGGCGGCGGGGTTTTGGCCGCCTTTCCCAAGGCCTTTGCCGCGCTGATGCCCGCGCTGTATCTGCCGATCATCTTCATGCTGATCGCGCTGATCTTTCGCGGCGTCGCGTTCGAATTCCGCTACAAGGCCGAAACCTCGAAGCGGCTGTGGGACGCGTCGTTCCATTTCGGATCGCTGGTCGCCACCTTTGCCCAAGGCGTCGTCTTGGGCAGCTTCGTGCAGGGCATCCAGATCGAGGACGGGCAATTCGTCGGCGGAAGCCTCGAATGGCTGACGCCGTTTTCGCTGATCTGCGGCGTGGCGCTGGTCTTCGGCTATGCGCTGATCGGCGCAACATGGACGATCCACAAGACCTCTGGCGAGACCAAGAAATGGGCTTTGCGGGCGGCGCGCTATCTTCTGGTGATGGTGGCGATCTTTATGGGCATCGTGTCGTTATGGGTGCCGTATCTGGATGCCGAGATCGCCGCGCGCTGGTTCTCGACGCCCAATATTTATTTCCTGCTGCCCCTTCCCGTCATCACCGGTATCGTCACCGTGCTTTTGTGGCGCGCGCTCGACAAGGGCCATGAGCGCCAACCTTTCCTTCTGACCATCGGGCTGTTCAGCTTGTGCTATCTGGGGCTGGCGATCAGCCTGACGCCCTATATCGTTCCGCGCAGCATGACGGTATGGGAAGCGGCGGCCCCGGCGGAAAACCTGTCGATCATGCTGTTCGGCGGCGCGGTGATGCTGCCCGTCATTTTATTCTATGTCGGCTATACCTATTGGGTGTTCCGCGGCAAGGCCTCGGATACGGGCGGCTATGGACATTAAGTCGAAAACTCAACCTCTCCCCAAGGGAGAGGTCGGCGCGCAAGCGACGGGTGAGGGGTTACGATTTCAATCATTGAAAACCCTCACCCCAGCCCTCTCCCAGTGGGAGAGGGAGGCTAAGAAAAAATTTCCCCGCGCCTATCCGTGGCTGTGGTTTGTCGGGCTTTATCTGGGCGGGCTGATCGCCATCTCCGTCTTTGCCTATGGCCTGAAATGGCTGATCCGCAGCGGCGGCTGAGACTTAATCCGTTTCCGCAAAGAGCAACGTCTCGGTGACGATGCCGTCATCGATCGGCTTGGCGACGCGGAAGCGATAGCCCAGATCGAGCGATTCCAGAAACGGCTTGATGCCGATGAAATCGTCCCAGTTGTGATAGATGCTGAGCATCAGGGCCGGGCGGTGTTTCTTGATCGTTTCAAGCGCGCCGTTGAGGAAATGCCGTTCGTGGCCCTCGATGTCGACCTTGATCAAGGCGATGTCGTCGAGGCCGTTCTCGGCGGCGTAATTATCCAGCGTGTCGACCTGGATCATCGCCGTCTTCTCGTATTTGAACAGGCTGTCAAAGGCGCTCAGGATGCCGTTGACGGCGATCTCCATCTGCTCGCGCTGCGCCCCGAGCGCCAACAGCACCGGTTCGACGTTCGACGCGCCGTTCAGCGCGATCGTTTTTTTCAGCAATTCGTAATTATCCGGCACGGCCTCGAAGGAATAAATCCTGGCCGCGTTCAAAGACTGGAAAACAAGGGCGGAATCGCCGATGAAAGCGCCGACATCGACAATGTTGCGGCCCGCGATGCGTTCCGGGTGGCGCAACGTCTCGAGCGATTGGTTGTTGTAAAACACGCTGGCCTCGAACGTGCCGATCGGCAGGAAGTAATGGCGATAGGCATACAGATCGTCGCGGATCTTCAGCACGCCGTGGCGCAGATCTTCGGCCAATTCCGCCAGCTGGCGCTTTTCTTCGGTCGTGAACAGATCCATGTCGGCGTAATCGTTTTCGCGCAGCGCTTGAATCCGGTTGATGATGCGGATGACGGTTTCGCCGCTTTTGGCGTCCAGCCCGTGCAGCATCTGCGGAATGCGCGGATCGTCCAGACTGAAATCCGCGAACATCTTTTTGAAGCGGTGCTTTTCGCCCTGCCGCCGATAGAGGCCTTGCGGCTTTTCTTCCTGCGCGGCTTGTTGCGCCTGTTGCAGAATCTCGTCGCCCTGCGCGGCGAGCTGTTCCTTGAACAGATCCAGCTTGGCGCTCAGGTGCAGCACCTGATTCAACAGCGCCGTCATCTGTTTTTCCATGGACTCGCGATCCGCACTCATGACAAAGACCTCTTCATTCAAACGCGCCCTCAAAAAGGATGAAACAAAACCACCCCCTCGTAAAGGGGAGACGGCCTCATTCGGGAAAATAGCCGCCGATGAGAACCGCTTTGTTTACAAACATCCCATCATCTTCTAGTGTATTTCCCCAGAAGACCCTTCCGGAGGCTCCATGTTCCAAGACAAGTATGAAAAAATCTTTGCGATTCCCGGCTGGCTGGCGCGGGAAATGCTGGTAACGCTCGATTCCTTGCTGGATTTCCAAAAGCAAAAGAAGGTCAGCGGCCATCATCTGGAGATCGGGGTCTATCGCGGACGCCTCGCCGCGCTGATGAACCTGCACCGCGCGCGCAAGGAACAGCTTTTCCTCGTCGATCCGGTGATGCCCAAGGACGAGATCAAGGGCTATCTCGCTGATACCGGCGCCGACATGGAGAACATCCATTATCTGGATATTTTCTCGCAGCAACTCCCTGCCGTGCAGGGCTGGGCCTCTCTGGCCTCCACCATGCGCTTCATCCACATTGACGGCGAACATACGCGCGTCGCCGTGCTGCACGATCTGCGCGCCGCCGAACCGCTGCTGCGCGATAACGGCATCATCGTCGTGGACGATTTCTTCAACGCCCAGTATCCGCAGGTCACCCAAGGCGTGTTTGAGTACTGCGCGGCCAATACCGACCGGATCGTTCTTTTGATGCACGGATTCAACAAGGTCATTCTGTGCCGCCCGAAATATTACGCTTTCTATCAAAGCTGGCTGACCGAAAAACTGACCCAGGATCTGTGGGCCGAAGGCCACGAGGCCACTTTGTCCAAAACCTCGACCATCATGGATTCGTCCCTGTATGCGATCTCGCATTACAAGGGGAATGACGGACACGGCAACGCGCGGGAAAAATCGCGCTTTCTGGGTTGTGATCGCGGCTTCGAGGCCATCGTCAACCTGATCGCCAAGAAATAGGCCCGGCTAGACGACTTCTTTTCGCGGCGCTTCGCGCTCATAGGCGGATTCATTGGCCGCATCCTGTTTGGATTTCATCGCGCCGGTGACCTTGACGACATAGACCAGCATCATGTTCTCGTAGAACGGACATTCGCGCGCATGTTGCCAGAAATAATGGCTCAAGCGGATATAGGGCGCGTTCCACGGTTTCGTCCGGCTGCAATAATGGACAAGGCGGATATTCTCGAGCGGCATGGCGTGCTGCACCTTGAAATGGCCGCTGCATTGATAGTTCCATCCCGGATCCAGAAAATGCACGTCGCCCTGCAAGACCGAGTTCAGCACGTTTTGGTCGTGGAAATATTTGTTGTTGCGGCGCGCCACTTCGAGAAACTCGGGCATCGCGTTGCGCGCGATCAGCTTTTGCACATCCATCACCAGAACACCGGAATTGAAATAGGATTCCAATGAATCGATATTGAGGACGCTGCGCATGTATTCCATGATCCCGGGGGAACCGCCTTCATTCTGATCGCTCAGCAGGGACATGAAGTAATCGATGACGGCACCGACGGACTTGCCCTCGAGATTCGTGTTGTAAAGATCGGCGACATCCGCCCGCAAGATCAGATCACAATCCAGATAGACGACTTTGTCGTAGTGCCGGAGAATATCGGGGATGAACAGACGGTAATAAGCCGCCAGCTTCATGTTGGGCAGCACGATGGCCAGATCCTGCGCCTCTTTGTCGGCCACAACGCCGGACATGCTGAAAATGCGCAGCGAGAAGTTTTTCCGTCCCGCAACCTGGCACTGGAGGGTTTCCCGATTGAATTCCGAAATATCCTCGGTCAGGACGATGATGTCGTAATTACTTGCGTCCGAGGCATGCGCCATGATCGACTGGAGAACCGTCGACAAATAGGGAACGAAATTATTGTCGCTGGCCAGCACGACCGGCACGTTGTTTTTCTCGAAGGCCGGCTTGAGCAATTCCTGTCCCAGATGACGACGGCGCATTTTCTTGAAGCGCAACGTCGCGCGCGCATCCATCAAGCCCGAAACGGCGCGATACTGCTTCGTTTCGATCAGGTGAACCAGTTTCTTCAGTTCGGGATCTTTGATCCGATCCTCGAAAGGCTTGGCCACTTCCCCGAGCCGCGATAAAAACGGCTCGATCCACGCATCGCCGACCGCCATCCATGTAAAGGCCAGCTCTTTGCCGAAGATGACCGTAAAGCTCAGCTCGTTGTCTTCCCACAAATCGTTGCGCGTCAGGAAATCGGCGAACAGCCCCAGAATCTCAACCTTGTCCAGCGCATCCTTGAGCTTGACCCTGTTCGAGTTGAACTCGCTGATGATCGAGCCTTCGCGTTCGATGTGGCGATAGAGCTTTTTGTCCAGACAGGCCAATTGTTTTGCACAGGCGAAAAATTGATGGACGAAAAGATTGTCGTCCGCTTTCAACCCGTCGGGAAAGCGCACCCCGTATTGGTCAATGACGCTTTTCCGATAGATCTTGTTCCACAGATAGATATTGATGATCGCCCGCGTGTGCTGCGTGATGGGATATTTCCCCTGCTCCAAGGGAAACAGATAGGCGTCCGTTATGCGCGGGTTTTCATTGACGACATGATACATACAGACATCGACGTCGCCGTTATTCTCCATGACGTGATGCACTTCGCGGCACAGCTCGGGATCGTAGAGGTCGTCGCTGTCGCAGAACATGATGTATTTGCCGGTCGCGTTGTCGAGACCCTTGTTGCGCGCGGCGGCCGGGCCGGCGTTTTCCTGTTTGAAGTATTTGATGCGCTTGTCCTTGGCCGCCAGCTTTTCGATGATCTCGCCGGATGAATCCGTCGAACCGTCATTGACGCATAAAATTTCGATATCCTTGTGCGTCTGCCGCATCAGGGATTTCAGCGTGTCTTCGATAAAGTCTTCAGTGTTGTAAACGGGAAGAATGATGGATATCAGGGCCATGGGACTTACTCCAAGCTCCATCAAGCCCGCCATAAATTAAAATAATGTTATCCGGCGGTCATGTTGCAGTTTGAAAAGCATCTTCTCTCTGGGGCCTTCGGGCTTGACCCGAAGGTCCATTCTTTTAGCACCATGGACCCTCGGAACAAGTCCGAGGGACCCAGAATGGAGAAAACCGAGATACCACCTATCCGGCGGCGTGGCAACAATATGTCACGCTAAAGCGACCAGTAATGAAGGCCTGCGGGCAGCGCGGCCGGGTCGAACAGCGACTTGATATCAACCAGCAGCCCGCCCGGTTTCAGCATTCCCGATAATTTGGCCACGCCCATATCTTTGTAATCTTGATGCGCGACGGCGACGATCAGCACGTCGAGTTCCTTGAAGGATTCCAGCGGCGCAAGGTCAAGCCCGTACTCGTGTTTCGTTTCCGCCGCGTCGGCGTAGCTGTCGTGAATGATCGGCGCGGGGCCGTATTCGCGCAAGGCGTTCAAAATATCCGGCACGCGGGAATTGCGCAGATCGGGCACATCCTCCTTGAAGGTGATGCCGAGGATTCCGATCTTGGCCTTTTTGAC
>CBFGSX010000038.1:0-13407 GCA_965651535.1 uncultured Alphaproteobacteria bacterium
GATCAGCTCAGACCGCAGAGCCTGGATGAAGTGGTGGGGCAAAACCATTTGCTGGGCGAGGGAATGCCGCTCAGGATGATGGCGGATAACGACGCGATCCGCTCGATGATTTTGTGGGGGCCGCCCGGCTGCGGCAAGACAACGCTGGCGCAGCTCTTGGCCAAGCAAAGCGGCCTGCAATTCCAGATGCTCTCCGCCGTGTTCAGCGGCGTGGCCGAATTGCGCAAGGCGTTCGATGCCGCCCGCGACTACAGGAAAATGGGCAAGGGCACGGTCATGTTCGTCGACGAGATTCACCGTTTCAACAAATCGCAACAGGACGCGTTTTTGCCCGTGGTCGAGGATGGCACGATCGTCCTGATCGGCGCGACGACGGAAAATCCGTCTTTTGAACTGAATTCGGCGCTTTTGTCGCGCTGTCCGGTTTTTATCCTGAACCGTCTTGACCGCGACGCGCTCGCGGAATTGCTGGCGCGCGCCGAGGCGAAAACGGAAAAGAAAATCCCGCTGACCGACGAGGCGCGGAACATCTTGGTGTCGCTGGCCGATGGCGACGGGCGTTATCTTCTGACGATGGTCGAAACCATCTGGGCCGCCAAGCCAAAGGAAAACCTTGATGCGGATGCCTTGGAAAAACTCATCCAAGCCCGCGCGCCGCTCTATGATAAAAATCAGGAAGCGCATTACAATCTGATTTCGGCGCTGCATAAGTCGGTGCGCGGCTCCGACATTGACGCGGCGCTGTATTGGTTCGCGCGCATGCTCAATGGCGGCGAAGACCCGCATTTCATCGCGCGGCGTCTGGTACGCATGGCCGCCGAGGATATCGGTCTGGCCGACCCGCAAGCCCTGCCGCAAGTGGTTGCGGCGTGGCAGGCCTATGAGCGCCTCGGCTCCCCCGAGGGCGAGCTGATGCTGGCCCAGGCGGTGATTTATCTGGCCTCGGCGCCGAAATCCAACGCGGTTTACAATGCCTATAAGGCCGTGCAGCGCCGCGCTGGCGAAACCGGATCATTGATGCCGCCCATGCACGCCGTCAACGCACCGACGAAAATGATGAAAAATGCGGGCTATGCGGCGGGATATGTGTATGATCACGACACGCCCGAAGGTTTCGCGGGACAGAATTACTTCCCGCCCGACATGAAGCGCGAGCAATATTACCAACCCGTCGAGCGCGGCTTCGAGCGCGACATGCAAAAACGCCTCGCCTATTTTTCCAGCAAAAGGAAAGCGTCGTGACTTTTTGTTTTTATTGTCATTCCGAGCATAGCGAGGAATCTCCCGATATTGATGGAGATTCCTCAGGCTTACGCCTTCGGAATGACAAAGTGAGGAATAAATGATCGAAATTACCGAATCCGATGACGGGCAGCGCCTCGAGCGCTGGTTGAAATCCAAATACCCGTCCGTGCCTTATGCGATGATCCAAAAATCATTGCGCAACGGCGATATTCGCGCCGATGGCAAGAAAGTCGGCGGCGAGTTCCGTCTGGCAGCCGGGATGAAACTTCGCCTGCCGCCCGTCTTCAAATACGGCGCAACACCGCTTTCGGAACGAAACCTCAGCAAGGCCGAAACCCAAGCCGCCCGCGACATGGTGATCTACGAGGACAAGGACATCATCGTCCTGAACAAGCCTTCGGGCGTGGCGACGCAAGGCGGCGGAAAATCCAGCCACCATATCGACAATCTGCTCAAGGCTTTTGCCGATAAAAACGGCGACAAGCCGAAACTGGTGCATCGTCTGGACAAGGATACTTCCGGCGTGCTGGTTGTGGCGCGCAACCGCCGCGTGGCCGAGCGTATGGGCGAGATTTTCAAACACCGCGAAGCCAAGAAAACCTATCTGGCGATCACCATCGACAAACCGCGCACGCATGAGATGACGATCCGCCATCCACTCAACAAAGTCGGCGACCGCGTCGTGGTGGATAAAGAAAACGGCAAGGACGCCGTCACCGATTACCGTTTGATCGCTTTTGCCGACCGCGATGCGGCGTTGCTGGCCGTGCGCCCCGAGACGGGCCGCATGCACCAGATCCGCGTGCATCTGGCGCATATCAAGTGCCCGATCCTGGGCGATGAAAAATACGGCGGCCATGTCGCCGACGGCATGCTGGCCGAGGCCAGCGCCGAGCGCATCTGGCTGCACGCGCTGGCGCTGCATTTCCCGCATCCGGTCACCGGAAAGCCTTTGAGTTTCTTCGCGCCCGTGCCGCACCCGATGCGCCGCCATCTCGAGGAATGGCACATGGATGTCGCCGGCGTGACCGATACGAACAAGCCGCTCGACCCGATGGAAGACCGCCGCAAGCAGTGGGTTTGACCTTAGACTCCCTCTCCCGCAGGGAGAGGGTTGGGGTGAGGGGTTACGAATTCGGAAATGATAACCTGAACGACACCATCTATATTGCTTAAAACGTCGCTATTCCAAAACCGCAAGATACGATACCCTTGAGCAATAAGCAAATCGCTTCGTTCTCTGTCATGCTCTTCCGTGTGCTGCCCACCATCCAATTCGATAATCAATTTTTCATCAAAGCAAAAGAAATCGGTTACATAGCGACCAATCGGAACTTGCCGTCCGAGTTGTTTGTTTCGGATTTTTGACCAGAGCAGTTTCTCGGCATCTGTCTGATGGTGGCGCAGTTTTCTGGCGAGTGAAGCGGATTCAAAATTCATGATATACGCAGTAAACCCTCACCCGCTTGCTATCGCAAGCACCCTCTCCCAAAAGGAGAGGGCTTATTTAAGTATTTTTCCCTTGACAGAATCGCGATCTGTGTTTTAATTGATCCTGTATGACCCATTCCGCCGCCCGTTCTTTCTTTTATTTTGGCGCTTATTTCTGGCGATAAGCCAGGTCAACTCTTTTTCCAAAAATACAATTCGTCCGTCCTGACTCCCTGTTAAGGGTTCGTCCGACGTTACCGCCAAAGCCAATTTGAAAGAACGCCTGCCATGCTTGCACTCAAAAAAGAAATCCCGGAAAGCCCCATCGCCGAGGAAGAAAAGAACAGCCTGATTACACTGAAAACGCCTGTATTGGGATCGACCGTCACCTATGGGGAGCTATTCGGCAATCCGGCGGTGGCCGCCCGCCACCAGCAACCGATTTACGCCGATCCGATGGGTGTGATCCGGTATATGTGCCTTCTCAGCGAGGCACGCCCCCTGACCGACGAGATGGAAATCCTGTCCCTGAAGGACGATCTGGCGCGCGTGAACGAAGAAAAGGGTTTTATCGTGCAGGCGGGGCTGTGCGCCGAGGACAGCGATACCCTATCAACCGACAGCGATTCCTACGCCGGAAAATTCCTTGATATGATGACGGGAATAAAAAATGCGATGCCACAAAATGTTCCCGTTGTGACGATCGGACGTTTCGCGGGTCAGTTCGCCAAGCCGCGCTCGAACGCCTATGAAGACAAGGAAAAGAAAATCCTGACTTTTCGTGGCACGAACGTCAACGGCCCGTCGGTCGCCGAGCGTGTGCCATCCATCGCCCGCATGGGGAGGGGGAATTATTTTGCCGCCCGCGCGCTGGATTCCCTGACAAAGGTAAAAATCGAAAAAGGGTGTAGCAAAAATATCTACGTTTCGCACGAGGCGCTGCATCTGGCAAACGAGATCGGATTTTTGCGCGACGGCGCAACGGGCGATGTTTATGCCGGTTCCGCGCCGATGATCTGGATCGGCGAGCGCACACGCGATCCCGAAGGGCTTCATGTCCGGTTTGCTTCCATGGTGACCAATCCGGTGGGCCTCAAATGCGGCCCGACGATGAAACCCGAAGAGCTGCAGGAATTGATCGACGTGCTTAATCCAGAGAAAGAAAAAGGCAAAATTGTCCTTATTATGCGCATGGGGGCGGATAAAATCGACCAATCCCTGCCGCCTCTCCTGAAAGTCGTGCACGAAAACGCTGATTCAATCGCAACGCTTATTGACCCGATGCACGGCAATACGGTGACCGATCCGGTAACAGGAAAGAAAACCCGCCATGTGAAAACGATCAAGAAGGAAGTCCGGCAGTTTGTCGCGCTGTGCCTCGAGGCGGGCGTTCATCCCGGCGGTCTTCATCTGGAGGCAAGCGGAGAGAATGTCAGCGAATGTCTGGGTGGCGCGGTATGTAGCCTGAGCGAGAATTATCAAACCCTGTGCGATCCCTGCCTCAATCCGGCGCAGGCCGCCGGAGTTGCGGGCGAATTTAAAAAGACCTATCGCCGCCTGACATCTTGATTGAACATGGAGCAGGGCCTAAACTGGCCCTGTTTCTTTTACGCAGGTTTTTCATGTCTTTCCTTCGCGCTGTCGCCACCGTCTCGGGCTTGACTCTGGCCTCCCGTGCCTTTGGTCTGGTGCGCGACATCATGGCGGCGGCGATCATGGGCGCGGGGCCGGTCGCGGATGCGTTCTTCGTCGCGCTTCGCTTGCCGAATTTCTTCCGCCGCATGACCGCCGAGGGCGCGTTCAGCGTTTCCTTCGTGCCGCTTTTTACCAAATCGCTCGAACAGGAAGGCCGCGAAGCCGCGACCGACTTCGCCAATCAGTCCATGGCGCTGATGCTGGCGGTGCTGGTGCCGTTTTCATTGCTGGCAATCATCTTTATGCCCGCCGTGATCCATCTATTGGCACCGGGATTTTCCGGCGCGGACGGGCGTTTTGATCTGGCCGTCAACCTGACGCGCATCACGTTTTTCTATTTGTTGTTCATGTCGCTGACGGCGCTGGTCGGCGGAATGCTCAATGCTTTGGATAAATTCGCCGCCTTCGCCACCGCACCGGTTTTATTCAACGTCATGCAGATTTTGTTCCTGTGCGTGGCGTTCTGGTTCAAGACGCCCGGCCATGCCATGGCGTGGGGCGTTCTGATCTCGGGCGTGCTGCAATTTGCGTGGCTTTTGTGGTGCCTCGACCGTAACGGCATTCGTTTAAAACTAATCAAGCCCATCGTCACGGCGAAAATAAAACGCCTGCTGGAACTCATGGGGCCGGGCATGATCGGGGCCAGCGCGGTGCAGATCAATCTGCTGGTGGATACGATCCTTGCCTCGACTTTGCCGATTGGTGCGGTGTCTTACTTATATTACGCCGACCGGCTGACGCAGCTGCCCTTGGGTCTGATCGGCACGGCGGTGGGCACGGCGCTTTTGCCGAAACTGGCGCAGCGCATCGCCGCCAAGGAAATGAAATCCAGCAACCACCTGTTCAACCGCGCGATGGAATGGACGCTGGTGCTGACGCTCCCGGCGGCGACGGCGTTGATGATTATCGCGGAACCCGTCATCCGCGTGCTGTTCGAGCGCGGCGCCTTCGCCACCGAGGACGCGCTGCAAACGGCGACGGCCTTGCGCGCCTATGCGTTGGGGCTTCCGGCCTTTGTCGGGGTCAAGGTATTGTCGACCGCGCTCTATGCGCAGGAAAATACCAAAACCCCCGTCAAGATCACGCTGGTCTGCGCGGCGATCAATGTCGCGCTCAGCCTGATTTTGATTATTCCGCTCAAGCACGCGGGCATCGCGCTGGCCACGGCGATCGCCGGATGGATACAGGTCGGCATCTTGGGTTATTTCATCCACCGCCGGAACGATCTCGATTTCGACGCGCCGCTCAAACGCAACATCCAATATATCCTGCTGGCCTGTCTGGTGATGGGCGTGCTGCTGGTTGCGTGCCATGCCGTTTTGCTGCAATGGTTTTTGGCGGGCGGCCTGAAACAGATGGTGGCGCTGGGCCTGACCTGCGCGTTGGGCGGCTTGGTCTATATCGCGCTGGTCTTTGGTCTTAAAATCATCGATTATAAGAACATGATCGAGTCTCTGAAAGGACGGGAAGCATGAAACGCGTTCTCTCGGGTATCCAGCCGACGGGGGTTGGCCTGACCTTGGGCAATTATATCGGTGCGCTCAAGCCGTGGGTGGACAGCCAGTATGACGGCGAGAATTTCTATTGCATCGTCGATCATCACGCCATCACCGTGCCGCAGGATCCCAAGATGCTGACGGTGGCAACGTGGGAATTGGCGGCGTCCTATATCGCCGCCGGGATCGACATCAAAAAGAACGTGATCTTTGTGCAATCCCATGTGCCCGCGCATACCGAATTGGGCTGGATGCTGACTTGCATGACGCCGATGGGCTGGCTCAACCGCATGACGCAATTCAAGGACAAGGCCGGAAAAAACAAGGACTCGGTCATGGCGGGGCTTTACGCCTATCCGACGCTGATGGCCGCCGACATATTATTGTATCACGCCACCCATGTGCCGGTGGGCGACGACCAGAAGCAGCATGTCGAGTTGACGCGCGACATCGCCATGGCCTTCAACCGCCAGTTCGGCGAGGTGTTCACCATCCCCGAGCCGGTTATCCCGAAAACGGGCGCGCGCATCAAATCCTTGCGCGACGGCACCAAGAAAATGAGCAAGTCGGATGCCTCCGATATGTCGCGGATCAATCTGAACGACAGCGCCGAGGTGATCGCCGACAAGATCAAACGCGCCAAGACGGATACGGGCGTGATGCCCGAAAGCGCGGCGGGTTTCGAGGACCGCCCCGAGGTCGAGAATTTGGTGACCATCTATTCGGTGCTGTCGGGCAAGCCCGTCCAGGCGGTTTTGGATGAATTTTCGGGATCGCAATTTGCGCCTTTCAAGAACGCGCTGGCCGATCGGGTGGTCGAGAAGATCGTCCCCATCGGGGCGCAGATGGGCCGCCTGCTGGCCGATAAAGGGGAATTGACCCGGATTCTGGCTGCCGGGCGGGATAAAGCCGCCGAAACGGCGGATAAAACCCTGAAACGGGCCAAAAATGCCATGGGCTTTGTGGAAATTCCTTAAGACCTGTAGTATAAGAATCATGCGCCCCGACCAAAGCGGAGGGGCCTCGTTTGTTTCAAGGGAGATCCCTCGGCTTCGCTCGGGAATTCTGATAGGGGAGACTATGTTGCGCTTTGTTGCCTTTATTCTTTTTGCTCTGATGGCCGCGCCTGCCTCGGCCCATTATTATGCGTGGTCGGATGCCGATTTCCGTTTCACCCTGTCCTTTCCCGATAAATGGAAGGATCAGGGCGGCCTGCCGGCGGATGGCCGCATCAAGGTGCTGGCCCCGGGAAATGACGGCGCGACCTGCACGGTTTTTGCCAAAAGCGACAAGCGCTACACGATTTACCCGCGCGACTATATGGTCGAGGTCGTGGCGCAGGAGATTCAATGGGATTACTGGGAACAGGCTATCGCCAATTACGACGAGCTGACCTTTTACTACGACAATTACGGCGCGTTGGGCGCGGGCGATGCGCGCTATGTGCTGGTGGATTATATCGACCGCACGAATGATCCGATCCGCAAGCGCGCGCTGGTCTTTGCGACGATCTATGCCGATTTGCACATGATGGTGCATTGCTCGGCGCCGATTGAGAATTTCGCCGCGCGCTGGAGCGATTTCGGCCAGATCGTCGAATCCGTGAAATTCGAACCGCGCTACGCCGAGACCTATCGCGGCCATTACCGCGATTTCCTCGAGAAAAAAGAGCGCGGCTTCCATTGGCACGAGCCGATCGTCTCTTTCCTGATGCCGCGCAAGGCGGCCTCTGCCATCGTCAACTGCCCGCAATCCGAAGACTTCCAGTCATGTTTATACAAACCGAAACCACCCCAAATCCGAACTCGCTGAAATTCCTTCCCGGTGAATTGGTGCTGCCGGGCGGTACGGCGGAATTCCGCAGCGCCGCCGAGGCGGCGCGCTCGCCGCTGGCCAAGCGCCTGTTCCGCCTGACGGGGATCGAGGGCGTGTTTTTCGGCCATGATTTCATCTCCGTGACCAAGGCCGAAGCCAAGGACTGGGCGGTGTTGAAGCCGCTTATTCTGGGTCTTGTGATGGATCATTTCTCGCAGGCCGACCCGAAGCTTTTTGACGACGAACAGCCGGGCCTCGACGAAACGCAGGCCGATCTGAGCGATCCGGTCGTCAAAAAAATCGTCGAGTTGCTCGACAAGCGCATCCGCCCCGCCGTGGCCATGGATGGCGGCGATATTCGCTTTGCGGGGTTTGCCGACGGCGTGGTGCTGGTGCAGATGCGCGGCGCGTGCGCCGGCTGCCCCAGCTCGACCATGACGCTCAAGGCCGGGATTGAAAACATGCTGCGCCATTACGTGCCCGAAGTTCTCGAAGTCCGCGCCGTCAACGGCTGATCCTTGTTTTCGTCACCCTCCGGCTTGTCCGGAGGGTCTTTAAGATGCTCCGAACAAGTCGGAGCATGACGAAGGAAAGAAAATAAGTAATGCCAACTATTCTTCTCATCGACACCGCTTTTGAAACCTGCCGCGTCGGATTGGCGCGGGACGGGAAAATCCTCGCGCGTCGGGAAACGCAAAGCGGCGGCGCGCATGACCGCGTGCTGGCGGGGATGGCGGCGGAACTTTTTGCCGAACAAAACATCGACGTAAAAAAACTCGACACAATCATGGTCACGACGGGGCCGGGGCGCTTTACAGGATTGCGCGTCGGCATTGCCTTTGCGCGCGGGCTTTCGCTCGTGCATGAAATTCCGCTGATCGGTGTGAACACGATGGACGCTATCGCATGGGACTTGAAACAGCTACAAAAATTGAATTCCCGAGCGCAGTCGAGGGATCTCCCTTTAAAGAATCGAGACCCCTCCGCTTCGGTCGGGGATACGGATGTGGGTTTGGCGATCCTTGTCGGCGTCAAGCGCGGCCAAAGTTTCGTGCGCTATGTTGGTGAAGACGATATCCGCGTCGTCGAAGACGCCGATCTGGCCGCCGAACTTTCCGCGTGCGCGCCGCTTGTCGTCGCGGGCGTGCTGTCGGATGCGGCGCAAAACCTGTTTCCTCTGGACGGGGTCGCATGGGAAAAATCGGCCTTGGAACCGTCTTTGGAGGCGGTTTTGGCCTCTGCCGCCGCCGAAAGCGGCGAAAATCCTGTTGTCCGACCCTATTACGCCGCGTAAGATAGTCTTAAATTCTGGCCGCTAGGCTTTGCGCCATCCATAACGGGGAAGCACCATGACGGAATATGACGACAATGCCGATCTCAACGCCGCAGAGGAGGATTATATGCCTGCGCCGCAACCTGCGAAAAAACGCCAGGGGCTGTTGAT
Source organism: uncultured Alphaproteobacteria bacterium (assembly GCA_965651535.1). Classification (GTDB taxonomy): domain Bacteria; phylum Pseudomonadota; class Alphaproteobacteria; order Micavibrionales; family SZUA-601; genus JAQGJA01. Next base: position 9,127 of record CBFGSX010000038.1, read on the forward strand.
CGGGATTCTCGCGTTGCTGGTTTTGGGCGGGGGCGGATTCTTCGCCTGGACGCTCTTCATGCCGTCGAACGATTTCGCCTATACCCCGCCGCCCGCGCCTCTGGCTCCCGCGCCGGATATGCCGACAGAGGGTATGGCCGAGGCTCCTGTTGCTGACCTGTCCGCCGAAGCCTTGGCACAGGTAGAAATGCCCGCCCCCGAAGAAGTGACGGTGGAAATGCCAGCGCCCGAAGCGCTCGCCGCCACGGTCGATGCCGTGAACGACGTGCTGGCCCAAACGGAACCCGAGACGGAAGCGGAACCCGTGATCGTCCCGCCGCCTGTGCAGCAGCTCCAGCCCATCGAGCCGAAAAATGAGCAGGAGGTTGCGCCGACCGCCGCCGAAGCGGTAAAGGATATCCTCGGCACGGATGCCCAGATGACGCCCGCGCAACAGGATGCGCAGATTCAAAATATCGCCGAACAGGTCGAGGTCACGCCGCGCGCCAAACAGGTGATCGTCGTCAAAAAAGCCTATAGCGCGCAATCGGGCCCGGCGGTAAACGCCGCTGGAGGCCGCGTGTTGGCGGCAGGCAATTACAACGATGCCGTGGAAATCTATGACAGTCAGCTGGCACGCAACCCGTCCGATCCGATTGCGCTGACGGGCAAGGCGCTGGCTCTGCAAAAAGCCGGGCGCGAGGCCGAGGCGCTGGATTTGTATCAACGCCTGCTGGATCTGAATCCGCGTGATCTCGAGGTGTTGACGAATTATCTGGGATTGCTGCAAAAGCAAAAGCCCGAGGAGGCCCTGACACGGCTTGAGGCGCTGGAGGGGCAATATCCCGAAAGCGCGCTGGTCGCCGGACAGATCGCCATGGCCTCGGCGACCTTGATGGATACGCCGCGCGCGTTAAAATCCTTCCAGAAGGCCATCGCGCTTGATCCGTCCAACCCCGTCTATCCCTATAACATGGCCGTGCTGTATGACCGTCTCGGCACGGTAGATCGCGCGCGCGACGCCTATTTGCGCACGCTGCGCGTGGTGCGCGACAATCCGGAGAGGGAGAAATCCGTTCCCGTCGAGACGATCCGCCGCCGTCTCCAAAGTCTGTCATCGTGATCTTGGCGGATATTCCGGCACCTGCTTATTGGTTTTTCGCTACTCTTCTCGGTTTATCGCTGGGCAGCTTTCTGACCTGCGCCGTGTATCGCCTGCCGCGAGGGATATCCCTGTGGCGGCGCAATGCGGGGCAAGGGGCCTATCGTTCGCATTGCCCGAATTGTATGGCAATCTTGGGTGTGCGTGACCTGATCCCGGTTTTTTCATGGCTGCTGGGGCGCGGGAGCTGCCGCCATTGCCACCAGAAAATCGGCGTCCATTACCTGTTTATCGAAATTCTGGGGTTGGCATTGGTGCTGGCGGGAGCTTATTGGCTGCGCTCTTAACGCTTTTCTAAAGCCGTGCGGCCTAGGATGGGACGGTTTCCTTTTCCGAACCGGAGCGTCTTATGGATATTACCCAGCTTCTGGCCACGACCAAACAGAACAACGCCTCGGATTTGCACTTGTCGCCGGGCAATCCGCCGATCAACCGCGTCCATGGCGAGCTGGTGCGTCTGGGCAGCGATAACCTGACGGCCGACCAGATCCGCACCATGCTCTATTCGGTGATGACCGAGCACCAGCGTGCCGCCTTTGAAGAAAATATGGAGATCGATTTTGCGATCAGCTTCACCGAAGAAGCCCGTTTTCGTGTCAACGCCTTTACGACGCGCAATGGCGTGGCAGCGGTGTTCCGTGCCATCCCGTCCCAGACGCCGACGCTGGAATCTCTGCAGCCGCCTCCCGTGATTACCAAGTTGGCCAATCTCGAGCGCGGGATCATTCTGGTGACCGGCCCGACCGGTTCGGGTAAGTCGACCACGCTGGCGGCGATCATCAACCACATCAACGAGAATTCCAAGAAACATATCATCACCATCGAGGATCCGGTTGAGTTTTATCACACGTCGAAATCCTCGCTGGTCAATCACCGCGAGCTGGGTTCGGATACGCAATCCTTTTCCCGCGCGCTAAAATCCGCCCTGCGCGAAGACCCCGATGTTATTCTGGTTGGTGAGATGCGCGACCATGAAACCATTTCGCTGGCGCTGACGGCGGCCGAGACGGGCCACCTTGTGTTCGGCACGATTCACTCGAACTCGGCGGCCAAGACCATCGACCGTATCATCGACGTGTTCCCCTCCGACGACAAGGAAATGGTGCGCGCCATGTTGTCGAACTCGCTGCAGGCGGTGATCACGCAAACCTTGTTGAAGCGTGCCGATGGCAAGGGCCGCGTGGCCGCGCATGAAATTCTGATTGGCACGAACGCCGTGCGCAACCTGATCCGCGAAAACCAGATCGCGCAGATTTACTCGATGATCCAGGTCGGGGTGCGTGCGGGGATGCAGACGATGGACGATGCCGTCAAGGCGCTGCGCGACAAGGGAATCATTACGCCCGAAGAGGCGAACCGCGTGCTGGTGCGGGCGTCGGAATCCAATCTGACCGAAGAGGATATGGCCAAGATCGAGGCCATCAAGGCGCGCGGCGGTCATACCGAGGAAGCGCGCAAGGGGGTCAATGTCGGAACGGGCGCGGTCGATCCGACCCTGCAAAAAGGCAAGCGCGCGGGCGGCGGGCCGGCGCCTTCGGGTTCCGACGACAGCTACAGTTTCTAGGAAGGCACGATGCTCGAAACGGTCAATCAGTTGATGAAGAAAATGGCCGAGGCCGGTGCGTCGGATATGTATATCACGATAGGTCGGCCGATCGCGATCCGTGTCGAGGACGTGTTCCACGACCTGCCTGATATCCCCAAGGTGACACCGGACTTCGTCAATGGCATGATCGACGCGCTGCTCAACGAACGCCAAAAACGCGACTTTCAGAATTACCATGAAATGAATTTGTCCTTCGGCGTGCCGGGTGTGGGGCGTTTTCGCATTAACGTGATGCAGCAACGCCAAAGCCCGTCTATGGTGATCCGCGCCATCAAGAGCGAAGTGCCGCGCTTTGAGACGCTGGGCCTGCCGGAATCCTTGCGCAAGGTCGTGCTGCACAAGCGCGGCATTGTTCTGTTATGCGGTATGACCGGATCGGGAAAATCGACGACGCTGGCGGCGCTGATTGATCACCGCAATGAAACGATGCAGGGCCATATTCTTACCATCGAGGATCCGATCGAATATTTGTATGAGCACAAGAAGTCCCTTGTCACCCAGCGCGAGGTCGGAACCGATACTGACAACTACCATGTTGCGCTCAAGAATGCTTTCCGCCAGAAGCCGGATGTTATCCTGCTGGGGGAAATACGCGACCGCTTCGTGATGGAACAGGCTCTGACGGCGGCCGAGACGGGGCATTTGTGCCTTTCAACCATTCATGCCAACAACGCTTATCAGGCCATCGAGCGCATTCTCAATTTCTTCGAGGATGACCAGATGAATCAGGCGCGGACGAATCTGGCCATGAACCTGCGGGCCATCGTCTCCCAGCGCCTGATCCCCGGCGTCGACGGAAAGATGGTGTTGTCTTATGAGATTTTGGTCAACGAGGGCTATGTGCGGGAATTAATCACCAAGGGTGAAACCGCCAAGATCCGTGAAGTCATGGCCCAGAACCGGGCGGCGGGAATGAATACGTTCGACCAGAATTTGCTTGAGCTTTACAAGGCCGGACGGATTTCGGCCGAGACAGCGGTGCTGGAATCCGACCTTCCGGTAGATATGGAATTAGCGATTAAACGGGACAAAGCCGCCCAAGCCTTTTCCTAAAGGTCCGTATGGTGTAGGCTCGTTAATCATTCGGCAAAGTTTCTTCGCTTTGATATAGAAAAACATAAGTCACTCTCTTGGGGGGAGTTCGTCCATGATTCAGGCGCGTTCAATTTTGCTGGCCGTTCTGCCGATGTTTATGCTGCTGGGCTGCACCAACGCCCAGATGGACGAGCTGGAGGGTAAAAGCAAAAACGCCCTGAGGCTGGATCGCGAGATTGATTACGACCGCGATGATTTCCGTCGCGCGCTTGCGCCACGCGATGCCGAGACACGCGCGGACTCCCTTGCCGCTGCGCCCGATCTGGCACCGGTGATTGCCGAAGATCGCGCCAATATCCTGCCCCAGCCGCTGGTCAGCGTGACGGTCAATCAGGATGTGTCGCTGCGCGATATTTTCTATGAGCTGGCGCATCAGGCCGAGGTCGATCTCGAGCTCGACCCCACCATCACCGGTTCGGTTATCTTTAACGCCTATAAT
>CBFGSX010000039.1:0-13195 GCA_965651535.1 uncultured Alphaproteobacteria bacterium
TTCTTCGATCCATTTCTTGAGGTCGGCCTTGGGCAATCCGCCGACGCGCGTCTGTTTCAGCTCGCCGTCCTTGAAGATCATCAGGGTCGGGATGCCGCGCACGCCGAACTTGGCCGGGGTTTGCGGGTTTTCATCGACATTGATCTTGGCAACGGTGATCGTGTCCGACATTTCACTTGCGACTTCGTCCACCACGGGCAACAGCATGCGGCACGGGCCGCACCATTCCGCCCAGAAATCCAGCAAGACCGGCTTGGACGATTTGAGAACGTCCGTTTCGAAACTTGCGTCTGTGATGCTGATGCCGGCCATTGGAATTCTCCTGATTCTTGATTTTCGGTAATGAAGCGCGTAGATTGCCTCTATCGCTTAAACTAGTCGGGACACACCCCATGGTCAAGGCACGGGAGAAAAGCATTTCAGCGCCTTTGGGCCGGATTTTCGGCGGCAAGACGCTGTCCCGACGCGATTTTCTGGAACCGCTTCGGATTGCCTCGCCTTCGGACACGCTCGATCCGCTTTTGCTGCCCGTCGGGGCGCGCGTCGCCGTGTTGTCGCCGGATGAGGGCGCGACCGCGCAATTCTATGCGTTGAAAAAGCCCGATTGGCGGTTTTTCTCGTGGCTTTCCGATGCCAAAGCCATGGTGCGCGTGCAAAGCCGCCTGACGGAATTGCCCAATCTGTTCTTCGACCGCGAGCCGGAGGCGGGCGGCGCAGGGCAGGTCGATGCGGTGATCGCGGCAGGCGTCGCGCATCAGGTTTTCAGCCGCGAAAATTACTCCCTGCCCGCTTTGGCGGCGTGGATGAGAAAGATTCTCGCGCATTTACCCGAATACGGGCAGTTGCTGATCCAGGATATTGCCCTGCCCGAAGAGGCCGAGCGTTTCATTTTGCTGGATGTGGCCGAAGCGTCGGCGGCTTCGGGCCTGGAGGTCTTTGCCGAAAAATCCCGCCCGCAATTCCCCAAAGAGCTGCAAGGGTTCTTTATCGAGAAACTGGACGCGCCGCGCGCGGGGGTTGCGCGTTACCGCCTGCCGTATCGGGCGGCCGCCGAGTTTTTTCATCGCTGGCGTTTCGGCATTGCGCCGGATGCGCCCTTCGAGCTGACGACGCTGAGCGCGGAGCAATGGGCGGCTCTGGCTGAAAGCGCGAATGCGCGCGCCGTGTATCGTGCGCCGCACCCGGTGGCGGGCGACGAGGCCGAGGCGCTGAAAAACATTTTCACTTTTTGGGGCGAGGACGGATCGGCGCTGTCTTTGCCGCCCGCAAGTTTTACTTTGCTGGTGGAAAAACTTCCCGTGCGCGCGCCCGTGGCTTATTACGAGCGCCGCCCTTCCGCCGCGCCGCCGAAAACCATCGCGCTGTCGACGGTCAGGAAAAAGCAATGGGCCGAGATCGCCGACAAGACGGATGACGTACTGGTCTGGCGGCTGGACGAGGCGGGGCGTTTGCGCGTCTGGCTGCGTTTCGGCGTGGCGCGCCCCGTCGTCAACACGGTGCCGCGCGGCACGCCCAATCTCGACGGGCGGCGCTGGGCGGGGTATCTGATCGAGCCGCTGGCTTATCCCGCGACCGAAGGCCGACCGCCTTTCGATCTTGTTACCGATATGTTGCATGATTTGTTGGGTTTGCCGATCGCAGCCGTCAAAGAAGTGCGCGCCGGGCTGCGCTATTATCCCGCGCCCGACAACGTCGCCCAGCGCGTGCGCGGCATTTTCGTCAAGGTGAACCAGGCATTGCCGCCTTGCGATGTCATCGAGGACGGGATCAATCAGGGCCGCGTCGTCGAAGTGCTGGCCGATGACGTGTTGCGCGCGCTGGGCGCGGGGCTGATCGGCGACGGCAAGCTGGAAATTCTCATCGGGAAATTGCTGCATGATCTGGGGCTGAAATCGTCGGAAAGCGGCGGATTTTTGAACCGCGCCGATCTGGCGCCGTTTTTGGAAAAAACCAAGGAGCCGCCGCGCCGCGAAAACCCCCAATTGAAGGATGCCGCGGCATTCGAGGATCATCTTGCGGACAAGGCGGGCAGTTTGCGCGCCGTGCGCTCGACTTTCGTCGCCGATCACGTCACCGCCTCGGGGCGCGGGGCGCTGCAAATCGCCGAGCATGATTTCCTGATGCATGAAGGTCTGTCTGCGAATATCGCGGTGTGCGTGCCATTGATGCGCAATATGGCGGGGCAGTTCCTGATCGGGACGCAGCCCCGGCAATTCGACGTGCCGCAACGCATGGGCGACACTGCTGCGCTTGCCGCGCTGCTGAGTTTCCGTTTGCCGTTTTCGGTCAAGACTCTGGACGATGCGCGCGAATTTCTGGCGGAAAAACTGGATCTGCCGCCCGATCATATCGCCGTGATGGGGCCGTCTTTTTTCGTCAATCCCGTTTTGTCGCCCGAGCGCGCCTGGCCGTTTATCGTGCGCGCGAACGAGAAAATCCACGATCTGGTGCAATGGTATCGTCCGAAAAGCCTGTTGCCGCGCCTGCTCGAGCCGCCGGTCGAAAAAACGGCGGCCTATGTCGAGTTCGCCGCGGCGCGCGCCTTGGGCGAGTGGGCGGCGGGTTTCACGCCCGAAGTGACGCAGAATCTGGTGCGTCAGCAAGCCGCCAAGGCGCGCAATAATAATATGCCCGCGCCTGTCGCGTCGAAGAAACCCGTCCCCGAGGTCACATGAGCGCGATCTTCGACGACAAGGCGGTGCGCGCGCATCTGTCCCGCGCCGCACGGATAAAAGACGCGCCGGATTTTCTGTGGCAACATCTGGGCCGCGCGCTCGGCGACCGCCTGCGCGATATCCGCCGCGATTTCGCCGAAGCGTTGGAGATCTCGCCGCGCGATAGTGTTTCCTCGCCGAAGATAAAAAACAAAACGCATCTTGCAGCCGTGCCGCAATCCGTTTGGCCGCTTGAGGAAAATTCCCTTGATGCGCTTCTCAGCCTCGGGCATCTGCATTGGGAGAACGATCCCGTGGGCAGTTTGATTCAGTTTAACCGCGCGCTAAGGCCCGACGGGTTGTTCCTCGGCGCGCTGTTCGGCGGCGAGAGCCTGTTCGAGCTGCGCGAGGTCATTGCCGAAGCCGAAATGGAATTGCTGGGCGGGGTCAGTCCGCGCGTCTCGCCTTTTTCGCTGTTGCCGGATATGGCGGCGCTGATGCAGCGCGCGCAATTCGCGCTGCCGGTGGTCGATAGCGAAAAAATTTCCGTGACCTATGGCGATCTGGCGGCGCTGATCGCCGATCTGCGCGGCATGGGCCAGACCCACGCCGCCGCCAAGCGCGACAGGCGCATTGTGCCGCGGGGTTTTTGGCCGCTTGTCGAAAAAATTTACCGCGACCGCTTTGCGGAAAACGGTCGCCTGCGCGCAACGGTCGAGATTTTCTATCTGACGGGATGGCGTGCCGACGCGTCCCAGCCCAAGCCGCTCAAGCCGGGCAGTGCGACGGCGCGTTTGTCGGATGCGCTGGGGGCCGTTGAGATTGGTTCCGGGGATTTTGCGAAGAATTGACATGAGATTGTCATCCCGTCGAAGGACGGGATCCATCGTGCAACAAGACAATGGACTCTGGCCTTCGCCGGAGTGACGGTTTGTAAAAGATCCGAGATTTTATTTTTTGCCCGCGATTTTGTCCAAAGGTTCGTCATCGGGTTTGCCGTCGGTGATCTGCACGGGGATTCCGGTGCGCTCGATCAGCGCGGTGCGCACGATCTCCCAGTTCACGCGCGCGGCCTGTTTGCCGGCCTTGCGGCGGATATCGGCCAGCGCGCCGTTGGGCACGTCGATGGTGATCTGGCGGTTCTGGTATTCCAGCTCGTCCACCTGAATATTGTTCGGCTCGGCCTCGAGGTAAAGCTCGCCGTCGATCCACGCCATCTTGATCGGCTGATGCACCGAAGTCACTTTGGCGCCGACCGGCACGTTTTTATAAAGCCATTCGATATGGTCCTCATACATACGGATACAGCCCGAGCTGGCGCGGCGGCCGATGGCTTTGGGCTTGTTGGTGCCGTGAATCAGATAGCTGGGCCAGCCCAGATAAAGCGCATAAGCGCCAAGCGGATTGTCGGGGCCGGGCTTGACCTCGGCGGGAAGCTCGGGGTCTTCGAGGCGCATGCGCGGCGTCGGACGCCAGACGGGACTTTTCGCCTTGCGCGTGATCGTCGTCGTGCCCTTGGGCGTGTGCAATCCTTCACGCCCGATGCCGATGGGAAAAGTTTTCGGTTTCGATCCGTCGGGCGGGTAATAATAAAGCCGCAATTCCGCCGTGTTGAGGACAAGGCCTTCGCGCGCCGTGTCGGGCAGGATGTGCCATTCGGGCAGTTTCAGCTTTGTGCCCGCGCGCGGCAGCCACGGATCGACCGCAGGGTTGGCGGCCAGTAATTGCGCGTAACCGACGCCGTGTTTTTGTGCGATGTCCATCAGGCGCTCGTCTTTTTCGACCGTCACGGTCTCGAGCTTGCCGATGGCATTGCCGTCGAATTTTTTTGCCGCCGCCGGAAAAGCCGCAAGCAGCAGAACGGCAACGAGCGCTTGTATTTTTACGGCGATACGATAGGTTACGGGCATGATGCGAAAATTCCTCGGGGCGTTTCTTATATGTGGCATGATTGCCGCCGCCTGTCCAGCGTTTGCCGAACGCAAGCCCGATACGCGCGCTCTGCGGCAACAGGCTTTTGCGGGCCGCGCCGCCGTCAAGGCCGACCAGATCGTCATCTATAAGGGTAAGCGCCAAATGTATCTGATGCGCGATGGGCGCATCCTGCGCAAATACCGCGTGGCCTTGGGTAAAAACCCCGTCGGCCACAAGATCGAGTCCGGTGACAACCGCACGCCCGAAGGCAAATACCGTATCGACATGAAAAACCCCAACAGCGCCTATTTTTTGAGTATCCGCATTTCCTATCCCGATGCGTCGGATGCGCAGGTCGCCGATGCGCTCGATACCCAGCCCGGCGACTGGATCATGATTCACGGCCTGCCCAACGATCGCACCGCCGCGCAGGTCGGCCACCCGGACAAGGATTGGACGAATGGCTGCATCGCCGTGACCGACGAGGAAATGGTCGAGATCTGGCAGATGGTCGACAAGGGCGTGCGGATTTCCATCTGGCCGTAGGTTTTTTAACTGCAAAATTTTATCATCCCCGTGAAAACGGGGATCCAGTGGCGCTGAATCCGAATTTTGACTGGATTCCCGCTTTCGCGGGAAGGACGATTTTGGGAACTGCGCGTTATGCCGCGGGCAAAAGCGCCGCGCTGGGGGCGAGGGCGGCGGGCTGTTCCCAGCGGATCGTGTTGAAATCCAGTTGATGGTTGAGCGGCGCCCAGGTGTCGAAGCGCATTTGCGTCACCGTGCAAAGCCATTGTTTTTCCGCTTCGGCCTCGGCGGCTTTTTCCAGCCAGCTTTGAATCTTTTTGGCGTCGTTGCTGTCGCCGCGCTCGATCTCGGCCATCAGGCGATAGGCGGCGCGATCGGGGCGATAGGCGATGGCGCGTTCGCCATGCTGGCGGGCGACGCCCCACAGCATGGATTTATAGGATGCTTCGGCCATGGCAAAGGCGGCCTCGTAGCAATCGGGATTGGCGCCGACCAGTTTTTCCACGCGATCCATCGCGCCGTTGTCGCGCTCGCCCGCCGAAACAGCATTCCACGCCCGCACCAGATCGGGATGCGGCGCAGCCTCCCATGCTTCGGTCAATGTTTTCTGGGCGCGGCGGCGATAGCCCTTTTTGTGCCACAATTCCGCCGTGCGCAAAGCCGCAGGCGTCCAGTCGCTCTGGCGTTTCCGCGCGTCGCGCGCGCAGTCCAAAGCCGCCTCGAGATCGCCCTTGTCGCGCAGCTCGTCCGATTGCGCCAGCAAGGCCGCCGCCAGATCCTTTTGCCAGCGCACGGCTTCGGCGGATTTCAGATTGACGGATTTGCGCAAAATTTTCTCGACCTGCACCCAGTTGCGAAAGCGCGCCTCGAGCTGCACGTTCGTGTCGATGATCCACGGCTGGTCGTTTTGCTGCGCATAGGCAAGGCGCACAAGACGCAGCGCCTCGGTGCGATCCTGACGCTGTAGCGCGCGGTTGACCTGACCGCGCAATCCGAAAACCTGCCCGTCGGGATGCTGCGCCAGTTTCGCCAGATGCGTGTCGGCGGCGATCTCGTCGTGGTTGAGCTGCGCCGCCTGCGCCGCCAGCAGATGCGCCATGGCGACATCGGGCAAAAGCGCAAGAGCTTTTTTCGATTGCTTGGCCGCCGTTGCCGCATCGCCCGAAGCGATGGCCAGCAGCCCCTTGTTGACGGCGTGATAGCCCAGCTCCATCATTTTGATCTGACGCTGTTTGCGCCACAGTTTCGGCCAGCCCAAAAGCGTGCGCCAGCCGTGATAGAAAACGCCGAAGACGAGCGCGGCGGAAAACACGACCAGGGCCGCGAAACCGACGCTGGTTTCCACCGTCATGCCCTGCCACTCGATTTCGACCGTGCCGGGATGCAGCAAAAACCACGCGACCGCCGCCGCGACGAGCGCGATCTTCACAAGCCAGAACAGGATGGAAAAAAAGCGGCGCATCAATAGAGCGATCCTTGCGAGGAGGCGCCGAGCGATTTCGTCACCGTGACGATCAGATCGCGCACCAGTTTTTCGGCGCGGATGCGGTTCTCGATTTTTTGCACCAGCGATTGCAGCGCGGGGGTGGAGGGAAACTGTACCAGCGTGTCGCGCACAATCGGCAGGTCGCGCGATTGCAGCGAGCGTTCAAGCGACGCGAAAACGCTGTCCTGCGTCGCCTGATGTGTCGGGCGCACGCGCACGAATTTGCCCAAGAGCGCCTTGCCGCGCTCGGCCCATGAAAGATCCTGCGCGGGCGGCGTTTGCGGGGTTTGCGGTTTCAGCGCGGCCAGGTCGCGGCGCAGCTCGTCATAGGACGGGATACCGCCTTGCGCCAGCGTCGACAATTCCGCCAGCAAAGATTGGGCGTCGCCTTGCGTGACGGCGGATTTGAGCGTCTCGATCCCGTCGGACAAGGGCAGATCGTGATCGAGGGCAAGGCCAAGCTGCGTCAGGCCCAACAGGACGGGGCCGATATTGGCCTGCGCCTCGGCGGTTTGGACTTCGGCGATTTTCTCGCGGAGCGCGGCCAGCTCGGCCTCGACGGCGGCATTGTCGGAAACCGGCGCGGCGCTTTCGAGTTTTTTCTCGAGCTGGTCGATACGCTGCTGGACGCGCGCGACGCTTTCGCTGGTGGCGACGGCGGTGATCGCGGGGGCGGGTGTTTTTTCAAAGAACGTATCGCCGACGAATAAAACGGCCAGCCCGCCGATCGCGCCGAAGAACAGCGACGTCGTGACAAGCCCGCTGAGGAGCCAGCGCGAGGCGGTGAAAACGCGGGGCGGTTGTTCTTCCGTCATGATCGTTCCTTGTTGAGCGGCAAAAGCGAAAGCAGGGCGGAGCCGGTCGGGCGCGGCGCAACGATGCGGTGCATCCATTCCGTTTTCCCCAGCGCCGCGGCGGCGTTCTCACTTATACACCACGCGGTGAGGGCGCGGCAAGCCTCCGCAAGGCCGGATTCCGCGACGCAATGCGCGAAAATCTCCGCCGTATAGGGGGAAAAAAACATCACGCCGTCGATATGATGCGTTTCAATCAATTCCCGCGTCGCGTTGTCGAAGCGCGTTAGCGGGCGCACGTGATAAAGCGTGTGACGCTCGAGGCTGAAACCTTTTTCTCGCAACAGATTGTCCAAAGTCTCGGGCGTGTTGCCGCCCGCCAGACGCAGCAGCGTACCGCGCGCCGGGTCGTATTCCTCGCAGACGAGTTTCCCCAAGGTCGCCGCGTCGCCGTCGGCGGAGCGGATATTCGTAAACCCAAGCTGTCTTGCGGTGTCGGCGGTTTCGTCGCCGACGCACCAGGCCGGCAGGTCGCGCACGGTATGGCTGTCGCAAAAGGCGCGCACGGCCGTCTTGCTGGTAAAGATCAATCCGGCGGTATCGGGTTTCAGTGGCGCCTTGTCCGCGCATAACACAATGTCGAACATCGGCGCGATATGGCTGTCATAGCCCAAAGCGCGCAAGGCCTTGGCCGTGGCGCGGGATTCCTCAATAGGGCGCGTGACGAGGATTTTCATGGCCCATAGAATAGCGCGGGAAAACTGTCCGTAAAACCCCTTCCCTCCATGCGTCATCCCCGTGGAAACGGGGATCCAGCGCCGCAAAATTCAAGGTTTCAACTGGATTCCCGCTTTCGCGGGGATGACGATTTTGAAAGAGATATCGCCGAGGGAGGGATTGCAATTCATGTTTCCTGCGCTCATGTTATGACCATGATTGTGCTTGGCATCGAAACCAGTTGCGACGAGACGGCGGTGGCGGTCGTGGATGACCGCCGCGACATCCGCGCGCATGTTTTATTGAGCCAGCTTGACGACCACCGCCCCTATGGCGGCGTCGTGCCCGAGATCGCGGCGCGCGCGCATCTGGATCATCTCGACGGTCTTGTCGCGCAGGCGATGGAAAAGGCGAAACTGTCCTTCGGCGATCTGGACGCGGTGGCGGCCACCGCCGGGCCGGGGCTGATCGGCGGGGTGATGGTCGGGCTGATGACGGCCAAGGCGATTGCGCTGGCGGCGCACAAGCCGCTGGTCGCCGTCAATCATCTCGAGGCGCACGCGCTGACGGCGCGGCTGACGGATGACGTGAAATTTCCCTTTTTGCTTTTGCTGGTCTCGGGCGGGCATTGCCAGATTCTGATCGTGCGCGGCGTCGGGCAATATGAATTGCTGGGCCAGACCATCGACGACGCGGTCGGCGAGGCCTTTGACAAGGTGGCAAAGATGATCGGTCTGCCCTATCCCGGCGGGCCGGAGCTGGAGAAATTGCTGCCACAGGCCGATGAAAACGCGGCGGAGAAAATCGATCTGCCGCGCCCCCTGGTCGGCAGAAAGAATTGCGATTTTTCTTTTGCGGGTTTGAAAACGGCGACACGGCACTGGATCGGCGGGCGCGATTTAAGCGCGCAGGAAAAATCCGATTTCGCGCTGGCCTTTCACCGAACGGTCTCGGAAATCTTGACCGACCGTTTGGGACGCGCCTTGGAAAATTCCGATGTCGCGGGGCTTGGCACGCTGGTGGTCGCGGGCGGGGTGGCGGCCAATCAATATGTGTGCGCCCGTTTGCACGAATTTTGCGCCGCGCGCGGCTTGAATTTCGTCGCGCCTCCTGTCAGGCTATGCACCGACAATGCGGCGATGGTCGCTTGGGCGGGTCTCGAGCGTTTCCGTCTGGGGATGACCGACGGCATGGCATTTGCCGCGCGGCCGCGCTGGCCCTTGATGGAGAGTGAAGCGTGACGGAATTGAAAAAAATCGGCGTGATCGGATCGGGCGCATGGGGCACGGCTCTGGCGCAGGTTTTCGCGCAAAAAGGCTATGATGTCGCGCTGTGGGGCCATTCGGCTCAGGTCGTGGCCAACATCAACGCCAAGCGCGTCAACGAGACGTTTCTACCGGATGTGACGCTGCACGAAAATATCCGCGCAACGGCGGATCTGGGTGTCGCGGCGAAAACCGATTTGCTGGTGCTGGTGACGCCGACGCAGTTCATGGGCGAGATCGCCGCGCAGCTTGTGGGCAAGGTAAAAACTGCGACGCCGATCCTGATTGCGTCCAAGGGGGTCGAGATCGATAGCTTGCGCCTGCCGTCGCAGATCGTCGCGGGCGTTTTGCCCGATAATCCGATCGGCATTTTGACCGGCCCCAGCTTTGCCATCGAGGTTGCACGCGGTCTGCCCGCGGCGCTGACTCTGGCCATGCAGGAAGCGCACCGCGATACGGCCTATTATCTGTGCGAGGCTCTGGGCACGCCGCATTTCCGCCTTTATGCCGGCGACGACATGATCGGCGCGCAGATCGGCGGCGCGGTCAAGAATGTCATCGCCATCGCCTGCGGCATCGCGCAGGGAAAAAACATGGGCGACAATGCGCGCGCGGCGCTGATCACGCGCGGGCTGGCCGAAATGGTGCGTCTGGGCGCGGCTTTGGGCGCCGATCCGCAGACGTTTTTGGGATTGTCCGGTATCGGCGATCTGACGCTGACCTGCAATGCGATGCAATCGCGGAACTTTTCGCTGGGGGTCGCCATCGGCGAAGGCCGCCGCGCGCGCGACGTGATCGCCGAGCGCTCGAGCGTGGCCGAAGGCTATTACACCGCCGAGGCCGTGACGAAACTGGCGGAAAAATACGAGGTCGAGATGCCGATCTGCGCCGCCGTGTATGAGACGTTGCACAAGGAAAAAGCCATTGATTACGTCATCAAGGGGCTTTTGGGCCGCCCGCCCGGCGTGGAATTATAGGATTCCTGAAAAATCCGTGATATAATGGACGCATGACGGACGGTATCGACCGCTTGATCGGCATTCGCCCGCCCCGCGAGCTGGGGCGCGCCGACCCCATCGACCGCAACAAAAATCCCGAACAGGCCGCGCATCCGGGCGTCGATGCCGACGCGCCGCACAAGCGCACGCAGGAAGATTTCGGCGAGGAATTGACGCTGACGGTCGCCACGGCGCGGCTGATCATCGCCAACGAAGTGCCGCAGGAAGTGCGCGAGGCGCTCGAGGCTTTCGCGCCTTTGGGCGATCTGAGCGATGCGGGGATTTTATGCGACATTTTGCAAAATCGCGGGCAGGAGCAATTCGCCTGGCCGCAAAGTCTGAGCCTGCGTCAGGCTTTGGAAGCGGCCGCGAGTTGATAGCCGTCTTTTTTCGTCAGTAAAATTTTCGGTTTTTCCGGATCGGCCTCGATCTTTTGCCGCAGGCGGTAGATATGCGTCTCGATGGTGTGCGTGTCCACGCCGTTCGCATATTGCCACACGTCGCGCAACAGATCGTCGCGCGTGGCGGGCGTGTCGCGCCGTGACAGATAGACCAGAATTGCGGCTTCTTTTTCCGTCAGCGAAACGGTTGCACCGTTTTGCGTGAAATCGCGCGTCGCCGTGTCGAGCGTCGCCGAGCCAAGAGCGAGTTCGCGCGGCGCGGTCAAAGCGCGGTATTTCATCTGCGCGGCCTGTACGAGGCTTTTCAGGCTTTGCCCCTCGAGCGCGATCATCTGCGCGGCGGGAAGGGTCGCGTTTTTCGGCGCAAGATAAAGGGCGTCCTTCGCGGGTTTTTCAGGAGCTGTGGCATCCTGTGCGATCTCGATTTCGGGCCAGACCGCGGCCAACGTGCGGGCCAGCGCCTCGCGCACGGGTTTTTCGGGGTGGATCACGCAAAGGGTCATTTGGGCCGATTTTGCCCGAATTGGCACGCCCCTTGCAAGTATCGAGGGCGGAGGAGTGTCTTCCATGAGTCTGAACATGAACGTCCAACCCGGTGTCAGCGCGGCGGCCTTGCACAGTGCCGCAGCGCCGATTCAGGGAAAACCTCCTTCTTTCAACCCCAAACAGGCCGGCGCCCAGACCAAGGCGCCGGACGGGTTTTCGTTTTGGGATCTGCTGGATATCGTCAACCCGCTCCAGCATATTCCCGTAGTCAACACGGTCTATCGCGCGGTCACCGGCGACAAGATCGGCAATTTCGCGCGCGTGGCGGGCGGGGCCGTTTTCGGCGGTTTCGCCGGGGCGGCGATCGGATTGGTGAATGCCGCGGTGCAGGACGGCACCGGCAAGGATGTCGGCGAGCTGGCGATGAACGCCATGGGTTTTGGAGACAAAGCCGCGGCCCAAAAAGAAAGCGGCCCCGTCATCGAGGTGTATCCGCTGGCGGAAAATGTCGAAAAAACGGCCTATGCCGAAGCTCTGCCGCAGGAAAAATCCCTGAATGAAATTTCGCCTCTGGCGGGGTTCTCGCAGAATGTCGCGCCGGATGCCGTGCCCAAAGCGATGATGGACGCCATGGCCAAATACGAGGCCATGCAGGGTCTTTTGGCGCATCAGGAAAAAGACGGCGAAAAAGAAGCCAGCGCCTTCCGCAATTCACTGCGCCGTTACAATACGCTGTAGAATCTTTCTTCAAACCGCCATTCCGGCACAAGCCTGACTTTACCTCTCCCGGCGGGAGAGGTCGCCCTGCGAAGCCGTAGGCGAAGCGCGGGCGGGTGAGGGGTTACGTCGTAACAAGGTAAATCGAAAACCCTCACCCCATCCCTCTCCCAAGGGGAGAGGGGGTTCAAGAAAGGCGTTCCCCGAAAATCGCCGAGCCGAGGCGGATATGCGTCGCACCGCATTGAAGGGCTGTATCGAAATCGTCGCTCATGCCCATGCTGAGTTTCTCGAGGCCGTTTTCGCGCGCAAGCTTTGCCAGCCGCGTGAAATGCGGCGCGGGGTCTTCGTTCACGGGCGGGATGCACATCAAACCGATTATTTGCAGACCGATGCTGCGGCAGAATTTCAGGAATTCCGTTGTTTCTTCGGGGGCGATGCCGGATTTCTGCGCCTCGCCGCCGGTGTTCACCTGGATGAAACAGGGAATGTCGCGGCGCTGTTTTTCCATTTCGTTTTTCAGCGCGACGGCGATTTTCTCGCGGTCGATCGTGTGGATGCAGTCGAACAGCGCCACGGCTTCGGCGGCCTTGTTGCTCTGGAGCGGGCCGATCAGGTGCAGCGCCAGATCAGGGTATTGCGCGCGCCGTTCCTGCCAATGCTTGCGCGCTTCCTGCACGCGGTTCTCGCCGAAGACGCGCAAGCCGGCATCGAGCGCGGCGGCGATTTTTTCATCGGGCTGTTGTTTGGAAACGGCGATCAGCGTGACGGATTGCGGCAAGGGCGGAATGTTCATGCCGCCATTATAAATGCAATGCTTGCGAAAGCGAAGTCACGAAGGGTTTTGTATCCCTGTTCTTGGGCAACTTAGTGATCTTAGTGTTCTTAGTGGTTTATTTTCTGGATTCCGGCCTTCGCCGGAATGACGCATTTTTATAAACCGTCACCCCGGCGCAGGCCGGGGTCCAGCGGCGAAAGATTTGGTTTTAGAACTTCCAGCGCGTTCCGATAGTGAACACGCCCATGGAGCTGCCCGTCGTCAGCGGGTCGTTATCGGTGCGCCATTGCGCGGTCACCGTGACGCCGAGGCGCTCGTTCACGCGGAAGGAGGTGCCGAAAAGCAAGCTGTTATAGCGCACATCCGTGCCGCCGATCTCGACGCCCACGACTTCCTGACCCGCGCTTAGATAGCTGAGCTGGAAGCCCATCTTGCCTGTGTCATAGGCAATCCCGGC
>CBFGSX010000040.1:0-13116 GCA_965651535.1 uncultured Alphaproteobacteria bacterium
TCGATCGAGGGATCGCACCGGACGCAATCCATGTCGTATCGCCTACGGAGGTTCAGGCGCTTTATGTCGGCGTACGGGATATGCGCAGCTATGCGGTGCGCAGCCGGTTTATCATCGAAGGCGACCGCATGGTGCTGGTGTCTTTTGGGGTTCCTGTGTATTCTTATAACGATTTCAAGGATATGGTAGGACTTTCGATCAATTCGTGTGAGTTGCTACATTCAATCGACCGTGAAATCGAAAAGACTATGGAAAGAAAACTTCTGAGCGTTGCCAGTTTCAGGCATTACGCCTCGTGGCAGCCGAAGAAAGAAAATATCGAGTCCATGTTACGCCCCTCGATCGAATTACACAATCCACGCGAGCACAATAATCCCAAAGGGGATATTCTCCAAGGCCTTATCCTGCTGGACGTTTGGCGCAAAACGGATCAGTTTTCAGAAACGGTGGCGATGGAAAAAGTCACGGGGCGTATGAATATGGTCAATATGGCGCTTGGCGATCCGGTGAACGTTGAGAAGCCCAAGCCGTCCCGCGGCTTCAAGAGCATTGAACACCGCTTCTATGTCGCCAGACAGATCGATGTTCGCCAAAGCGAGTTTGATATCGTCAGACGAGAGGATTCCCTTGCCAGACAAGGGGTCTATCTCTCGATTATAGATAATGGGTACTATGTAGCCTACATAACCTTGATAACCCCCCTGCGTGAGCAAAACTATCTGGTCTGGGCACAGAATATGGAGCAATACGAACTCCTTCAAAACAGCCTGTATCTACGTTCCGCGCCGGGACAATAGCCGGGACAATAGTAAGGCAAGGGGTGGGGGTAATCTTCCCTGAAAAAGCCATATTTTTCTTGACTTGGTAGGGTTCGGCCCGTATAAAGCCCGCATTCCGGCTGTGTCGCCATCCTTCGGGATGTGCCTGTTCCTGCAAGGGGACGCGCTGGACAGTAACCACTAACCTGAAAAAGGAAATCAACATGAGCGGAAAACGCCTTGAATCTAAACATAAATTTAGCCGTCGTATTGGCGCCAGCCTCTGGGGTCAGGCCAAATCGCCGGTTAACCGCCGCAATTACGGTCCCGGCCAGCACGGCCAAAAAGGCGGCAAAAAGTCCAACTATGCTATCCAGCTGATCGCCAAGCAAACGCTGCGTATGTATTACGGCGGCGTCGGTGAGCGTCAATTCCACCGTTATTATCAAGAGGCTTTTCGCCGCCGCGGTGACACGGGCGAGATTTTGATCGGCCTGCTCGAGCGTCGTCTGGATGCAGTGGTTTACCGCATGAAGTTTGCGCCGACGGTTTTTGCTGCCCGACAAATGGTTAATCACGGTCATTTTCTGGTCAACGGCAAGCGCGTCAATATCCCGTCCTATCAAGTCAAAGAAGGCGATGTGATCGAGGTTCGCGAGAAATCCAAACAAATCGCTCCGGTCATTCAGGCCCAAAGCGACCACAGCCGTGAATTGCCCGGCTATGTGGATGTCGATACCAAAGCATTGAAAGGCACTTTTGTGCGTACGCCCTTGTTGGCCGATGTGCCGTATCCGGTGCGCATGGAGCCGAATCTGGTCGTCGAATTCTACTCGCGCTAAAAATCTCTGCAAATTTTCCAAAAGCCCTCCGCATGGAGGGCTTTTTTATTTCAGGCCGCATCTTTGAGCAAAGACTTGATCGGCGCGAAGCTGCGGCGGTGGTGCGGCGTCACGCCCAACGAGGCCAGCCCGGCCTGATGGGTGGCTGTGCCGTATCCCGCATTCGTGGCCCAGCCATAGCCCGGGAATTCACCGTCCAGTGCCGCCATCATCCGGTCGCGTGTGACCTTGGCGATAATGCTGGCCGCGGCAATCGCAGGAACGCGGGCATCGCCGCCGATCACGGCCTCGGCCGGGCAGGGCAGTTTCGGGGTTTTGTTCCCGTCCACCAACGCCTTGTGCGGCGTGACGGGCAGGGCATCGAAAGCCCGCTGCATGGCCAGAAAGGTGGCTTGCAGGATATTGATCCGGTCAATCTCCTCGACCGAGGCCTGACCGATCCCGACATGACAGGAACCGATCAACAGGGGAAAGAGTTTGTCCCGCTGTGCCACGGACAGCTTTTTGCTGTCTGTCACAGCCGCAAAGAAATCCGGCAATGTCGGCGGTAAAATCACGGCTGCGGCGACCACCGGCCCAGCCCAAGGGCCGCGCCCGACCTCGTCAATGCCGCAGATAAGGGAAATAGAGTCGTTCATAATAGGGATTATAAAAGAACAGCCGCCCCAGCGAAAGCGGGAATCCAAGATCAGGGCTTCGTCATGCTCCGGCTTGTCCGGAGCATCTAAAGCGGACTCTCCGAACAAGTCGGAGGGTGACGAATTATTAGAATTGATACCCTTTCCTTTCCCCCCTGAATCCGCTACTCCGGAAATATGCTGAGCTGGCGACCCACCAAAGCGGATATCCCGAACCTGCTCACGGCGTCGCGCCTGATCGTGCTGCCGCCGATGATCATCCTCATGCTGGTCCCGCACGCTTGGGCGGCGTGGCTGGCGCTGTTTTTATATGTTCCGGCGGCGGTCAGCGATTACTTCGACGGCTATTATGCGCGGCTGTATAAAAAAGTTTCGCCTGTCGGGATTTTTCTCGACCCGATCGCGGACAAGATCTTCGTCGGCGCGATTTTATTCATGCTGGTGGCGACCAAGCGCCTTAACGATCTGTGGGCGGTATGCGGCTTGCTGATTATGATGCGCGAGATTTTTATCTCGGGTCTGCGCGAGTTCATGGGGTCGAAAGAATTGAATCTTCCCGTCACCAATCTGGCCAAGTGGAAGACCGGAACCCAGATGACGGCCATCGGCTTTTTGATCATGTGGCCTTTTGTCGGCCCCGAGTGGTTCCAATATCTGGTCGAGGGTATCGGCAAGATCGGCATCCTTGCGGCCATGGTGCTGACGCTCAAGACGGGCTGGGACTATACCCGCGCCGCCTGGCCGCATTTGACACAGAAATCCGACTAGGGCTTTTTTCGGTTCAGTTCTTTTTTAATTTTACGCCATTCGGCGACGTTTTTGTTGTGGCCGGCAAGCGTCTCGCTGAAGATATGCCCGCCCGTGCCGTCGGCGACGAAGAATAAATAATTATGCTGTTCCGGCGCGAACACGGCCTCGAGGCTGGCCTTGCCCGGATTGGCGATGGGGCCGGGCGGCAGGCCGACAACCTTATAGGTGTTATAGGGCGAATCCACCGCCAGATGTTTTCTCAATAGCGGCTTGCCGCCCATATGGCCGAGGCGGTCGGTAATCACGTAAACGACGGTCGGATCGGTCTGGAGCGGCATCCCGATCCGCAGACGGTTGTAAAACAGCCCGGCGACTTTGGCACGCTCGGCGGCAATGCCCGTTTCCTTTTCGACGATCGAGGCCAGCACCACGGCCTCGTCTTTGGATTTCAGCGGCAGGTCGGGATCGCGTTTCTCCCACAATTCATCCAGGATTTTATCGTGTGCGTCCTGCATCCGTTTGACTAGTGCCGCGCGTGTTTCTCCGCGCGTATAGCTATAGGTTTCCGGCAGCAGAGATCCTTCCGGCGGCAATTCGGTAATCTCGCCCTCGAGATAGGCCGCGCCGTTGATCAAGGCCACGGCCTGTTTCGCGGTAAATCCCTCGGGCAGGGTGACGCTACGCTGGATAGTTTTGCCGCTGGCAAGAATATCGTGAATTTGCTTGATGCTGGCGTGCGGCGGAATTTCGTATTCGCCCGCCTTGATCGAGCTGTTTTTCAGCCGCATCCACACATAAAAGAAATCGGGCCGCGTAACCAGATTTTGCGCGCCCAGCTCATCGGCGATGCGGCGGCCGGATTTGCCGCTTTCAACAAGAAATTCCGTGGCTGTTTCGTTTGCGCCCGGCGTGTTGATCTGCTGGATGGCCCAGAAACCGCTTGCGAAAAGAATCGCCAGACCCAGCGCCGCAACGGCAAAAATATATCCGAGAAATCGGGACATGAGGGGAGTTTAGCTATTCCATCGGACTTTCACAATCCGATTCCCCGACGTAGGTCGGGGTCCATTGTGCCGATAAACAATCGGTTGTCGTGCGGATAAATGGACTCCGGCCTTCGCCGGAGAGGCGGAATTAGTTGATTGCCTTGAAAATCAAACTGGCATTGGTGCCGCCGAATCCGAACGAATTCGACAAAGCATATTCGACCTTCTTCTCTTTGGCCGTATGGGGGACCAGATCAATTCCGCTGCACGAGGGCGAGGGATTATCAAGGTTCAGCGTCGGCGGGATAATCCCGTCCGTCACCGCCTTGATGGAAAAGATCGCCTCGACTGCACCCGCAGCACCCAGCAAATGCCCGATGGCCGATTTCGTCGAGGACATCAGGACTTTGCCCGCGGCATCGCCCAGCAGGCGTTTGACCGCGCCGAACTCGATCTCGTCGCCGACGGGGGTCGAGGTGCCATGCGCGTTGATATAACCCAGCTGTTCGCCCGTCACGCTCGCATTCTTCATTGCGGCCTGCATGGCGCGGTAACCGCCATTGCCGTCCGGCGGCGGCGACGTAATGTGATGCGCGTCGCCGCTCAGACCGTAACCGACCAGCTCGGCGTAAATTTTTGCGCCGCGTTTTTTCGCGTGTTCGTATTCCTCGAGAACCAGAATACCTGCGCCTTCGCCCATGACGAAACCGTCGCGGCCTTCGTCGAAGGGGCGCGAGGCTTTTTCCGGCGTATCGTTATATCCCGTGGACAATGCGCGCAACGCGCAGAACCCCGCAAGGCCCAGGCGGTTGATGGCGGCTTCTGCCCCGCCCGCGATCATTACCTCGGCATCGCCGTGCTGGATCAGGCGGGCCGCATCGCCGATGGCGTGCGTGCCGGTCGCGCAGGCGGTGACGACGGAATGGTTCGGCCCTTTGAAGCCATAGCGGATGGAGACCTGACCCGAGACAAGGTTGATGAGTGTCGCGGGAATAAAGAACGGCGTGACGCGGCGCGGGCCTTGCTCTTTCAGCACGGTCGCCATGTCGTTGATCAACGACAAGCCGCCGATGCCCGAGCCGATCATCACGCCTGTGCGCCATTGGCTTTCGTCGTCGGTCGGCTTCCAGCCGCTGTCTTCGATGGCTTCGACGGCGGCGGCAAGACCCAGCTGGATAAAGCGGTCGATCTTGCGCTGTTCCTTTGGCTCGATGGTCAAATCGGGATTGAAAGTGCCGTTCGTGCCGTCGCCAAAGACGATCTCGCCCGCGATTTTCGAGGGCAGGTCGGAAACATCGCACTGAGTCACGGCTTTCAGCCCGCTCTTGCCGGCAATGATATTCTGCCAGCTCGAATGGACATCCACCCCCAGAGAGGTGACCATTCCCAGTCCGGTGACGACAACGCGACGCATTTTCAGATTTGGAAGCGGCGGATTACTTGACGCGCTGCTCGATATAGCTGACGGCATCTTGAACCGTCATGATCTTTTCGGCGGCATCATCCGGAATCTCGATACCGAATTCGGATTCGAATTCCATGACCAGCTCGACCGTGTCGAGGCTGTCGGCGCCCAGATCGTCGATAAAGCTCGCCTCGAGGGTGACTTTGGCTTCGTCGACGCTCAGTTTATCGACAACAATTTTCTTTACGCGGTCAGCAACATTGCTCATTTGGGATTCCCCGGTGGTTGGTTAGATGAATTTGCCAAGGGTTCCCCCAAAGGCACGAAATTGGCTTGGTATAACAGCAAAGTGATACCATGTGGCGGTTGTTTTGCCAAGGTGAGGAAGGAATGTCAAGAAAATCCTCAATACCTTGAAAAAACCGTTCTAAATCATCGCCATGCCGCCATTGACGTGAATCGTCTGACCGGTGACATAGGCGGCTTCGTTCGACGCCAGATATACCACCGCCGAGGCGATCTCGTCGGGCGTGCCCATGCGGGCGGCGGGAATTTTGCTGTTGATCGTGGCTTTCTGGTCGTCGTTCAGGGCGTCCGTCATGGCCGTGGCGATAAAGCCGGGGGCGACGCAGTTCACCGTGATATTGCGGCTGGCGACCTCAGCGGCCAGCGCCTTGCTCATGCCGACCAGACCCGCCTTGGAGGCGCAGTA
Source organism: uncultured Alphaproteobacteria bacterium (assembly GCA_965651535.1). GTDB lineage: Bacteria > Pseudomonadota > Alphaproteobacteria > Micavibrionales > SZUA-601 > JAQGJA01. The sequence goes on from CBFGSX010000040.1 coordinate 6,092, forward strand.
ATTGGCCTGGCCGGGGTTTCCGGTGGTGCCGACGATCGAGCTGATATTGATGATGCGGCCATAGCGGCGCTTCATCATGACCTTGATGGCGGCGCGGGACAGGCGGAAAGCGGCGGTCAGGTTCACGTCGATGACGTTCTGCCAGGCTTCGTCGGTCATGCGCATGGACAATGTGTCGCGGGTCAGGCCGGCGTTGTTGACCAGAATGTCGATTCCGCCCGTGGCGGCCTCGGCTTCGGCCATGACCTTGTCGGCGGCTTCGGCGGTGGACAGGTCGCCCGTAACCACGAAAACGCGGCTGGCATCGCCCAGCGATTTGGCCAAATTGTCCAAAGCATCCTTGTTGCGGCCCGTCAAAACGACCTTGGCACCCTGATCATACAGCGCCTTGGCGATGGATTGGCCGATTCCGCCGGATGCGCCCGTGATAAGTGCCGATTTATCTTTTAGGTTAAACATGATAATCTCCGTTCTTAGTCTTGAAAGTTAGGAAGGGTGCGGATCAGTTCCTCGATCTCTTTCGGTGTTCCGACACTTAATGTTTCAATTGAGGGATTGATGCGTTTATTAAGTCCTGTCAATACCTTGCCAGCGCCAACTTCAATCATTCTCTCAAATCCGTCCGATCCCATGCGCAGCACCGTCTCGCGCCAGCGGACGGGGGCGGTAATCTGCTCGACCAGCAGCCGCTTGGCGGTTTCGTCATCGGTGACGGGGCCGGTGGTGACATTGGCATAAACGGGCAGGATGGGGTCTTTGCTGTCCACGACCTTGAGCGCGCGGGCCATGACATCGGCGGCGGGCTGCATGAGGGGGCAATGGAACGGGGCGGAAACGGGCAGCAGGATGGCGCGCTTGGCCCCCGCCTCGGTGGCCATCTGGATGGCGTCGTCGACGGCTTTTTTGTGCCCGCTGATGACGATTTGGCCCGGCGAGTTGTCGTTGGCCGAGACCACGATATGCCCGTCGAGGGACGAGGCCTTGCAGATGCGCTTGATATCGGCCATCTCGAGGCCGAGGATGGCGGCCATGGCGCCGACGCCGACAGGGACGGCCTGTTGCATGGCCTGACCGCGGGTTTTCAGCAAAATGGCGGTATCCTTGATGGTAAAAGTGCGCACGGCGGCATGGGCTGAGTATTCGCCCAAAGAATGCCCGGCCACCGCATCGGCCAGCGAGGTGATGTCGGTGACGGCGGCATCCTCCAGCACGGCCATGACGGCCATGCTGACGGCCATCAGCGCGGGCTGGGTGTTTTCGGTCAGGTTCAGCTCTTCGGCCGGGCCTTCAAAGATGATCTTGCTGAGCTTCTGGCCCAGCGCGTCGTCGACCTGTTCAAAGACCTCGCGGGCCAAAGGAAAAGCGTCATACAGATCCTTGCCCATGCCGACGGTCTGGGAACCCTGTCCGGGGAATATAAAAGCGGTTTTCACGTTAAACTCCGTTGTTGCGGGTCATCTTTTTACCAGTCCGGCGGCGAAACTCAAGCGATTTGGGTTGACATTCGAGGGGGAACAGGACTATAAGGCCTCTCGCTCCTTCCTTCGGCGCGGCACGCCGGAGGTAATTTACTTTAACCACAAGGGGATAACATGCCACTTTATGAAACCGTGTTCATCACACGGCAAGACTTGTCGCAGGGTCAGAACGATGACCTCGCCAAGCAAATGAAACAGATCGTCCAGGACAATGGAGGCAAGATCGCCAATACCGAGTATTGGGGTCTGCGCCAGATGGCCTACAAGATCAACAAGAACAAAAAAGGTCACTACACGCTGTTCCACATTGACGGCCCCGCTGCCGCCAAGGACGAACTCGAGCGTGGTCTGCGCCTGAGCGAAGACGTTCTGCGCTTCCTGACCGTGCGTATCGAAGAGCTGCCGGATGGTCCGTCGGCGATCCTGCGCAAAGAAAAAGAAGGAGAAGCCGCATGAGCTTTGAGCGCAAAGGCGTTATGCGCCGTCGTAAAACCTGTCCATTCTCGGTCGATGGCGGTCCCACGATCGATTATAAGGATGTCGAGTTGTTGAAACGTTATGTCTCTGAGCGCGGCAAATTGATGCCGAGCCGAATCACGGGCGTTTCCGCGAAATACCAACGTCGTCTGACAACGGCTGTGAAGCGCGCGCGCCAACTGGCGCTGTTGCCTTACACCGATCACGCACAATAAGGAGAACGTCGATGCAAGTAGTTCTGTTACAGCGTGTTGAAAATCTGGGTCAGATGGGCGAAGTCGTCACCGTCAAAACCGGGTATGCTCGCAATTTCCTGATCCCGCGCAAGAAAGCCCTGCGCGCAACCAAGGAAAACATGGCTTATTTCGAAGCGCAGCGCAAAACGCTCGAAGCGTTGAACGCCACCCACAAGAAAGAAGCCGAAGCCGTCGCTAAAAAGATGGATAAGCTGACTGTTGCGATCATCCGTCAGGCGGCCGAAAGCGGCAAGCTTTACGGTTCGGTCAGCACCCGCGATATCGCGGATGCCGTCAACGCCAAAGGCTTCAAGACCTCGCGCGACCAATACACTGTCAACCAGGCACTTCGCACCTTGGGTCTGTTCCCGATCAAACTGGAACTGCACCCCGAAGTCACGGTCACGGTCACGGTCAATATCGCCCGTTCCGAAGACGAAGCGAAGATCCAGCTCGAGCGCGGCTCGGCGCTGATCCGCGAAACGGAAACCGGTGCTGCTGTCGATCTGGAAGAAGAAGCACAGCCCGAGGCGGATGCCGCCCAGCCAGCCGCTGAAAACGAAGAAGCGGCCTAATTTTCTTTCGTCACCCTCCGGCTTGTCCGGAGGGTCTGACGAGATGCTCCGAACCAGTCGGAGCATGACGGTGAGTGATATATAGAATTTCAAAGAACCCCGGGAAACCGGGGTTTTTTATTGCCTGATTTTTTCTTGTGATTAACGCGGCTTTGCCGCTAAAATAAGGCCCATGACACCCGTTTCCCTCCGCGCCGTTCCGACCGAGACGACGAAAGAAATTTCGTACCGCGAGATGCCGCATAATCAGGAAGCCGAACAGGCTTTGCTGGGTGCGCTGCTGGTCAACAATAACGGTCTTGAAAAAGTTGCGGAGTTCCTGGCTGCCGATCATTTCTTCGTGCCCGTGCATGGCCGCATCTATCAGGCCATTCACACGTTCTTCGAGCGCGGTCTTAACGCCACGCCCGTGACGCTCAAGGGTTATTTCGAAAAAGACGAAGACCTCGCCGCCATCGGCGGGCCGTCTTATCTGGCCGAGCTGGCGTCCTATGTCGTGTCCGTCGTCAATGTCGAAGACTATGGCCGCACGATTTTCGAACATCATCTGCGCCGCCAGTTGATCGGCTTGGGTGAAAATCTCGTCGGCGATGCCTATAGCCACGATCTTGAGAATCCCGCCAGCCGCCAGATCGAACAGGCCGAAAGCAAACTTTACGAGTTGGCGCAATTCGGCGAATTCAAGGGCGGCTTTACCAAGCTGGAAAATTCCGTCCTTGCCGCGATCCAGACGGCCAAGCGCGCCAAAGAAGCGGACTCGCACGTCACCGGTGTGACGACGGGACTGACCGATCTCGATCTGAAACTCGGCGGCTTGCACAAGAGCGACCTCGTTATCCTCGCGGGCCGTCCGTCCATGGGGAAAACCGCGCTGGCGACGAACATTGCGTTCAACGCCGCCAAGAAATTCCACGAGACTGACGGCAAAGAAGGCGCAAGCGTCGCGTTCTTCTCGCTCGAAATGTCCGCCGAACAACTGGCGACTCGTCTGCTTGCGGAGACCGTTGAAATCTCCGGCGACAAGATCCGTAAGGGTCAGATCAGCCAGCAGGATTTTCGCAAATTCGCCGAAGCCAGCAGCTTGCTGGCGGCGCTGCCGCTTTATATTGACGACACGCCCGCGCTGACCATCGCGCATATCCGCGCCCGCGCCCGCCGCCTGAAACGTCAATTAAACGGCAATCTGGGTTTGATCGTGGTCGATTACCTCCAGTTGATCGGCGGTTCGTCAGCGCGCTCGCAAGATAACCGCGTGCAGGAAATCTCCGAGATTTCGCGCGGGCTTAAAACGCTGGCCAAGGAACTTGATGTTCCCGTCATGGCGCTGTCGCAGCTCTCGCGTCAAGTTGAAACCCGCGAGAACAAGCGCCCGCAGCTTTCCGATTTGCGCGAATCCGGTTCGATCGAACAAGATGCCGACGTGGTGATGTTCGTCTACCGTGAGGAATATTATCTTTCGCGCGAAAAACCCGGCCAGTCCGCCAATGAAAAAGCCGAGCGCTTCCAGGAGCGCACCCGCAACTGGGAAGAGCGTCTGGAATACTGTGCCAATGTCGCCGAGTGCATCATCGGCAAGCAACGTCATGGCCCGATCGGCACCGTGCCGCTGAAATTTACCGGCGAATTTACGCGCTTCAGCGATCTCGACCGCGACTACCGCGTTCAGGAAGACTAAATATGATTCCGGCGATTCAGAACGCCGTTGCCACGGTGCCATCCGCAAAAGCCGTGATGACGATTTCGCTGCCGGCTATTCAGGAAAACTACCGTCTTATTCACAAAAAATCCGCTCCGGCGCAAACGGGTGCGGTCATCAAGGCCAATGCTTATGGCCTCGGCCTGCCGCCGGTTGCCAAAGCCTTGTGGGCGGCGGGTGCGCGTGAATTTTTTGTTGCGTGGCCGGATGAGGGGATTGCGCTGCGCGAAGCCTTGCCGGAATCTGTCATCTATATTCTCAACGGCATTTTGCCCGGCGAAGAAAAAATCTGCATGGAATATAATTTTATTCCCGTCATCAACGATCCGGCGGCGATTGCGCCGTGGAACAAAACGGGGCACCCCGTCGCCGTGCAGGTCGATACGGGCCTGAACCGCCTGGGCATGAACGCGGGCGATTTCGAAGCGGCGGATTTATCCAAGTTGAACGTGCAATTGCTGCTTAGCCATCTGGCCTGCGCCGATACGCCGGATCATCCCATGAACGCCGCCCAGCGCGCGCATTTTATGGCTGCAAAAAACAAGCTGCCGAATGTGCGGGCATCTTTGGCGGCGTCGGACGGAATTTTCTGCGGGCCGGATTTCCATTTCGATCTGGTGCGTCCGGGCGCGGCATTGTATGGCATCAGCCCCACGCCGCACGGCAAAAATCCGATGCAAAATGTCGTCACGCTTTCCGCGCCTATCTTGCAAACCCGCACGGTCGAACAGAACGGCACAATCGGCTATGTCGCCACCAAAGCGGTCAAAAAGGGACAACGTCTGGCAACGGTCGGCCTTGGCTATGCCGACGGTGTGCTGCGAACCCTCAGCAATGCGGGGCATCTTTATCACAGCGATAAGGCCTTGCCGATTCTGGGCCGCGTCTCGATGGATGTCGTCGTCGTCGATCTTGGAACTCTGTCCTTGCAGACGGGCGACAGTCTCGATCTTTTAGGCACGCACCAGACCGCCGACAATCTGGCAAAAGCCGCCGGAACGAACGGCTACGAGATTATGACGGCTTTGGGCAACGCGCCGCGTATTTCAAAGGTCTATACAGCATAGAAAACCGTTTCCCCGACGCAGGTCGGGGTCCATTGTGCCGATAAACGATTGACTTGTCATGCTGAGGAATGGACTCCGGCCTTCGCCGGAGAGACGGAAGGTGGTTGATTCCCGCCCGTCCTTGTGCCACCTTAACGCCATGATTTCTGTCGCCCGTGAACTCCTTCTTGATTTGTGCGAACAGGCCGGACGCGCCGTGTTGGGCTTTCTGTCTGCCGTTGGAAACCTAAGCCTGTTTATCTTTCAGGGGCTACAGGCCGTTTTTAAACCGCCTTATTATCCGCGCCTGATCCTCAAGCAGTTTATCGACATCGGGTATTATTCTCTGCCTGTCGTCGGGATGACGGCGCTGTTCACCGGTATGGTGTTGGCGTTGCAATCCTATTCGGGGTTTTCGCGCTTCAACGCCGAAGGCGCAGTCGCAACCGTCGTCGTGCTGTCGGTCACGCGCGAGCTGGCTCCCGTTCTGGCGGGCTTGATGGTGGCAGGACGTATCGGCGCGGCCATGGCCGCCGAGATCGGCACGATGAAAGTGACCGAACAGATCGACGCGCTGCGCACGCTGTCGACCAACCCGTTCAGCTATCTGGTCGCCCCGCGCGTGTTGGCCGGAACGGTGATGCTGCCCATTCTGGTGCTGGTGGCCGACGTGATCGGCGTGTTCGGCGGTTACCTGGTCGGCGTGTATAAATTGGGATTCAATCCCGCCAATTACCTCAAGCAAACTTGGGAGTTTCTTGAGATGGCGGATGTCAATTCCGGCCTTATCAAGGCGGGGGTTTTCGGATTCATCGTGTCGCTGATGGGCTGTTATCACGGCTATAATTCGGGTCGCGGCGCGCAGGGCGTAGGCCGCGCCACGACGAATGCCGTCGTCGCGTCCAGCATCCTGATTCTGATTTTCAACTATATCCTGACCCAAGCTTTGTTCGGGGAGTAATATGATGTCGCCGAACAACAAAATCCGCATGACAGACGTGCACAAGACCTTTGGCAAGAATCAGGTTTTGCGCGGTATCAATCTGGATGTCGGCGTGCAGGAATCCGTCGTCATCATCGGCGGTTCCGGTTCGGGCAAGTCCGTTATGCTGAAATGTATCCTCGGCCTGATTCAGGCCGACAAGGGTGAGATCATCGTGGATGGCGAAAACGTCGTAAAGATGTCCGGCTCCGAGCGCCAGCATATGCAGGGCAAATTCGGCATGTTGTTTCAAGGTGGAGCGTTGTTCGACTCGCTGCCAGTATGGGAGAATATCTGTTTCGGTTTACTGCAAACCAAGAAGATCGAGCGCGATCAAGCTTCGGATATTGCCGTCGAAAAACTCCGTATGGTCGGGCTTGGCCCCGATGTTGCCACGAAAGTCCCTGCCGAATTGTCGGGCGGGATGCAAAAGCGTGTCGCGCTGGCCCGTGCCATCGCCGCCCAGCCGCAGATTATCTTTTTCGACGAGCCGACGACGGGCCTTGATCCCATTATGGCGGATGTCATCAACGGC
>CBFGSX010000041.1:0-12967 GCA_965651535.1 uncultured Alphaproteobacteria bacterium
GATTGTCGCCTGAACCGCATAGACCCCGTATTTCGGATGCTGGAACGCGCCCATAGCGATATTCGCCGTGGGAAAACCGATCGTGCGGCCGCGCTTGTCGCCCGGGATCACCGCGCCGCGCAGAACAAAGGGGCGGCCCAAGACATTCTCGGCCGCGCCCATGCGCCCTTTTGCGATGGCCTCGCGCGCGCCGTTCGAGGACAGCCGCACGCCATCCTCGGCCAGAACCGGCAAAGCGGTGACGCCGAACCCAAGCTCGCGCCCCATTTTCTGCAATAATTCCGTGTCGCCGCCGCGATTGCGTCCGAAAACGAAATTATTGCCGACGATGATGTGTTTGGCCTGTAACGCGCCGAGCAGCACGTCGCGCACGAAATCCGGCGCTTCGACCGCCGCCAGAATCGCATCGAATTTCATCTCGACGATGCCGTCCACCCCGGCTTCGCGCAGATACTCGGCGCGCAAAACACCATCCGCCAGTTGAAAAGGCGGCAGATTCAGCTGGAAGAAACGGCGCGGATGCGGCGCGAAGGTTAACACCACAAGCGGCGCAGCCAAAGGCCCGGCCAGCGCCCGGCCTTCGGCCAGAAGCGCCCGGTGGCCGCGATGCACCCCGTCGAAATTGCCGATGGCCACGACCGCGCCCGACAAATTAAGCGGCAGACCGTCTTTCCCCGCATGGGCCAAAGCCCTATAGTCCGTTTCAATACGCATGAAGGGAATTGTAAACATGAAACTATCCGCTGCAAGAATTCTTGTGACCGGCGCGACCCACCAACTGGGCCGCGACCTGTTGAACGCTTTGGCCGAAAGCGGAGCCGACCGCAAAAACGTGACCGCCCTCGAAACAGGCCGTTCGGGCGATCACGAGGTTTCGTTCGGCGAAGAACACGTCCTGCCCGTCAAATCCTCGGACGATTTCGATTTCAGCGGCGCGGCTGTCGTGCTGCATGGCGGCGCGGCGCGCGAAGCCGCCGGCATGGCGCGCAAGGCGACGGCGGCGGGCGCGGTCTTCGTGGACGGCACGGGGACTTTTGCCTTTGACCCCGACGTGCCGCTGGTCGTGCCCGAAGTCAACGGCGCGATCCTTGAACAGCCTTTGAAAAAGAATATCGTCGCCAACCCCAATTCCGTTTCGATTTTCCTGGCCCTCGCCCTGAACCCGATTCACGCCAAGGCGAACGTGCAGCGCGTCGTCGCCTCCACCTATCAGGCCGTGTCGCATTGGGGCCGCGAGGCGCAAGACGAATTATTCAACCAGACCAAGGCCGTGTTCATGGCGCATAAATTCCAGCCCGAATATTTGCCCAAACAAATCGCCTTTAATCCCTATCCGATGGTAGGCCAAGAGCGCGAGGACGGCCTCAGCGATGTCGAATTTCATGCCATCGGGCAACTCAAGAAAATACTCGACAGTAAAATCAAGGTCGCGGTCAATACCGTCACCGTGCCCGCCTTTGTCGGCGACGGCATGATGGTGAATGTCGAATGCGCCGAAGAAGTAACCCCGATCAAGGCGGCCATGTGGATGACCGCACAAAAGGGACTGGGCGTCATGGAAGAAGACGACGCGCCGACCCATGCGGAAATTTCGGGCGAGGAATTCGTCTATGTGTCGCGGCTGCGCGAGGATATTTCCGTCGAGAACGGGATTTCCTTCTGGCTGATCGGCGACAATCTGCGCAAAGGCTCGGCGCTGAATATGGTTCACATCGCCGAGAAGGTTTTGGAAGTGAAATAGTCTTTATTGGGAGGTAAAAAATGCATTGGTCTTTATTGATTGTCATAGCAGGAATTATCAATGCCTGTGTCAATTTCGGTTACAAAATCAAATCGGCACAGGACAACATCTTTCTGATGAGCGCCTGCGTCATGGGTGTGGCATCGCTCTGCCTTTTTGGATTTCACGCCTATACGAAAAACGGTATCCGGATTTCCGACATCGCAGACGGGAACACGCCCTTTGTCGCCATCGGCATGGGAATAGGTTCAGCCCTTATCCTCTACTTGTTTGTCTCAGCCCTTGCCAAAGGCCCATACTCTATTATTGATCCTATGCTGGCCTGCGTTTATACGCTCGTTTCAATCACGTTAGGACTTTTGATTCTGCGTGAAGCGCCTGGCCTGACGGCGTTCCTGGGCGTTGGGCTCTATCTGGCGGGCGCTATTTTGATGGCACAGGCACAGGCAAAGTAAGTAACCCGGACACTCTAACCCTCGCGCCTCATCCGACATCTGCCGACGAAGACGTTGGCGGTGATTTTCTCGATGCGGTAGATGCGGCCATCGGCCACGAAAACGCCCAAGGTTCCGGCGAAGATCTTTTTGACCTTCTCGGGCGGCAGATCGTCGAATTTCAGATCATAGGCGGCGAAGCTGCGGCGGTAATATCCGGCATGAAGCGCGCGCGACGTGACGTCGCCCTTGTCGTTCAGGTAGACCATCTGCACCGCGAAACGTCCGTTGGGATGAAAAATCAGGCGGTGCCGCGCGTAATCGACATCCTCGCAGCGATAGGCCGTGACATGATGCACGGACGCGCAGGAAACCAGCGTCAGGCACAGGACAAAAATGGCAAAAAGGCGGAACATATGGGGAAGTGTAACTTGAAGCGATGATATTTCAAAGCCCCCTCACCCCAACCCTCTCCCTCCAGGGGAGAGGGAGCCAACGAACAACCTCTCCCCTTGAGGGAGAGGTCGCAAGCGCGTCAGCGCGAGCGGGTGAGGGGTATCACTGCCCCTGACCGACGGTGTAGCCGCGTTCGTCGTCGTAATTGAACAGGTTTTCCGTCTTGGCGATGTGATAGCCGGCATTGACCAGTTTTTGCTGGAGCGCGATCACATCATTGGCGGCGACGATTTTCTTGCCCTCGTTATCGCCGACGAAACGGCAGCGATAATGATCGACGCAATAGGTTTTTGGATCGCCCTGCGGCCAGACCTTGACGCCGCGATTGGTGATCGCCTGGAGCTGCATCGTGTCGCACAAGCCTTCGAGCTTGGCCGCCAGATCGTCTGTCGGCCCCTGATAGGTCAGGAAAATATCGATCCCGACCAGATCGGTCTTGGTGATTTTCTGGTCGCGCACCTGCGGCACGCCGATGGGTTTTGCATCCTTGTTGTAGCGCACCGGCTTCATCGTCGCCGGTTCTTGCCCGAGGCGCGCCACGACGGCATCGCCGAATTCCTTGCAGTTGACGCGCTTTTTCGACGTGCCTTCGCGGTAAATGTCGCCCGTGTGCAGACCGTCTTCGATCGTCTTGAGCCAGGCATTGTGAATTTTCTCGGCCACATCCGATTGCCCGATATGCACCAGCATCATCACCGCGCCCAGCAGCAGACCTGACGGGTTGGCAATGCCCTTGCCCGCGATATCGGGGGCCGAGCCGTGGATCGCCTCGAACATCGCGCCGCCCATGCCGATATTGCTGGAACCCGCCAGACCGACGGAACCCGTCACCTCGGCGGCAATGTCGGAAATAATGTCGCCGTATAAATTCGGCGCCAGCACCACGTCGAAACGACACGGATCGACGGCGATCTTGGCCGAGCCGATATCGATGATCATGCGATCCTGCTGGATGTCCGGATATTCGGCGGCGACTTCCTGAAATACCTTATAGAACATCCCATCCGTCATCTTCATGATATTGTCCTTGATCATGCAGGTGACTTTTTTGCGGTTGTTCGCGCGCGCATACTCGAATGCGTAGCGGGCGATGCGCTCGGAGCCGGGGCGCGTCAGGATTTTCAAACATTCATACACATCGGGCGTATGGCGGTATTCAATACCCGCGTATAAATCTTCTTCGTTTTCGCGGACGATGACCATGTCCATGTTCGGGAAATTCGTTTTCACGAAAGGATGATAGGACACGCAAGGCCGCACATTGGCGAACAGACCCAGCGTCTTACGCACGGTCACGTTGAGCGACTTGAAGCCCCCGCCCGACGGCGTGGTGATGGGCGCTTTGAGAAAAATCTTGGTGCGGTGGAGAGACTCCCACGAGGAATCTTCGATCCCGCTGGAATGACCGCTCAGATAGACCTTTTCACCGATCTCGATGGTTTCGGGGGCAATGCGCGCCCCGGCGGCCTCGAGAATCTTGAGCGTTTCGGCCATGATCTCGGGGCCGATGCCGTCGCCATGGGCGACCGTAATGGGGACATGCTGGGACATCGCAGAGCCTTTTCCGCCCTGCGCTATTTATGTCTAAAACTAAAGCGGCAGAGCCCCCAACCTATAACAGCAGAAAGTAAGGAAGCGCTTAAAACCCCCATGCGAACCTCGTTACGGAATTCCGCCGTATCAAAAGCCAGCTCGCCGATAAACAGCGCCATGGTAAAACCGATACCACACAACATGGACATCCCCATATAGTCCAGCCATTTGGCCGAAGACGGTTTACGCGCAAGACCCATCCAGTGCCCGACAGCCAAGCCCCCCAGAATCCCGACAGGCTTACCAACCACCAGCCCCAGTATAATGCCCATCGGCAGAGGGTCGGCGATATCGGAAAATTTCAACCCGTCAAAAGACAGACCCGCATTGGCCAACGCAAAAATCGGCATCACCGCGAAGATAATCCAGGCGTGCAAAGCATGTTCGAGCCGGATCAGCGGCGCCTTGATACCGCTGCGCCGTTTTGTCTGGAGCGGAATTGCCAAAGCCGTCGTCACACCCGCCAAAGTCGGGTGAATGCCGCTTTTCAAAAACCCGACCCAAACGACGATGCCAAACAAAATATAAGGCGCAATACGGTTGACCCGCGAAACATTCAGGAGCGCAAGACCCAGAATGCCGACCGCCGCGACAAGAAGATACCCCCAGCCAATCGTACCGGAATAGAAAAATGCAATAATCAAAATGGCTGCCAGATCGTCGATAATCGCAATCGCGGTCAAAAGCACTTTAATGCTTTGCGGGACAGACTTCCCGACCAACATGAGAATACCCAGCGCAAAGGCAATATCCGTGGCGCAAGGAATGGCCCAGCCGCGCATAATGTCGCCATGGTTGAAACTTACCATCAGGAAAATACCGGCGGGTAAAGCGATTCCCCCGATGGCCGCAAAAAGCGGCTGCAGGGATTTTTCCTTGGACGACAGCTCGCCCATCAACACTTCGCGCTTGATCTCGAGCCCAACCAAAAGGAAAAACAGCGCCATCAGCGCGTCATTGATCCATAACACCAAAGGTTTGCGCAAACCGAACGTATAATCATTCATCATCACGCCGATTCCGACGGGAAGATCAAGAATATGGTGATACAAATCCGCCAGCGATGAGTTTGCGATCAAAATCGCCAGCGCCGCCGCCAGCATCAAAATGATGCCGCCCGCCGTTTCCTGCTGAATAAAGCTTTTGATTGAAACACGCATACCCTAATTTGCCCCAGCCGCAGTTAAACAATCGTAAGAGATTTGATTTATCTTGAATCCATGCTTATCCCACAAGAGCTTATCCGCCTCAAGCGCGACGGCAAACCTCTCGATCCCGAGGATTTGCACGATTTCATTCGGGACGTGGCCGACGATTCCATTCCGGATTCGCAGATTTCAGCCTTTTGCATGGCTGTGCTGCTCAACGGGATGACAGTTACGGAAACAGCGCACCTGACGCACGCCATGGCGACGAGCGGCAAGGTCTTGAAATGGCCCGACCTTGACGGCCCCGTGATCGACAAGCACTCCACCGGCGGCGTTGGCGACAAAGTGTCGCTGATACTGGCGCCCATGGCCGCGGCTTGCGGCTTATTCGTCCCCATGATCGCCGGACGGGGTTTGGGGCATACAGGCGGCACGATCGACAAGCTGACCGCTATTCCCGGATACGACGTGAATTTATCCTTGGACAAATTCCAAAAGATCGTGCGCGACATCGGCTGCGCCATCATCGGCCAAACGGTAGAGCTGGCCCCTGCTGATCGCCGCCTCTATGCCGTGCGCGACGTCACCGCCACGGTAGAAAGTATCCCGTTGATTACCGCCTCGATCCTGTCGAAGAAACTGGCCGCCGGATTGCAGGGCCTCGTCATGGACATCAAAATCGGAAACGGCGCTTTCATGCAAAACCTCGACAAGGCGCGCGAGCTAGCCGCGAGCCTGCACGACGTGGCGGCGGCATCCGAATTGCCGCTTACCCCCGTTCTTACCAACATGAACCAAGTGCTGGGCCATTCGGCCGGCAATGCCGTCGAAGTGCTGGAGGCCGTCGATTATCTCAGCGGCAAGCGGCGCGAGGCGCGTCTCCACGAGGTGACGTTGACTCTTGTCGCGCAGATGCTGGTAATCGGCGGCAAGGCTGCGGATATCGCGCAAGGAAAAAAACTGGCCGAGGGCGCCTTGTTATCGGGCCGCGCGATGGAAATTTTCGAGAAAATGGTGGCAGCGCAGGGCGGCTCCCTGAAATCGCTGCCCGCCGCACCGGTCGTGATCGACATCAAGGCCCCGCGCAACGGCTATGTCAGCGCCATGCGCACGCGCGATATCGGTATTCTTTTGGTAAAACTCAAGGCCGGGCGCACCAATATCCACGATTCCATTGACCTGTCCGTCGGCCTGAGCGACATCGCACCCATCGGAACGAAATGCGAGGCCGGAAAAACGCTTCTGGCGCGCCTTCACCTGCGCGACAAAAAAGACTGGGCGGCACAGGAATTCTTGCAATGCTTTGAGTTTTCGGACGTTAAGCCCGAGGAAACAGCGGTGATATTGTGACAATCCCTCCCCCACTTTCCGGTCCCTCGGGCCACGTCCCGAGGGTCCACAATTCATTAGCCATGGACCTTCGGATCAAGTCCGAAGGACCCAGAGAGACAAGATACGCATGACCCCTGAAATCACCTATATCCTGATTATCCTGGCGGTTTATGCGTGTTTGTTCGCAGCCTCGTGTTTCGGAGCCGAAGCCTTGCTTGCGTATATCGTCATGGTCACCATCACCGGCAACGTAGTGGTTGGTAAAGTCATTACCTTGTTTGGTTATCAACTCAATCCTGCGGCGGCGCTCGCGGTGATGCTGTTTTGGATTGGAAGCTTGCTCACGCAATATAACGGCGTAAAAGTTGCGAAGCGCGCACTCTATTACAACGTCTCATCACTGGCATTTTTGACTCTGATCGGCTGGCTGGTCATGAACATCCCGAGCAACGTCTCGCCCAGCATGACCGAGGCTATCAAAACGATCTTCGGTTTCATGCCGGGCGTATTGCTCGGCGCAGCAGCAGCATTTTCAGCGGCATTTCTGTTCACGATTTTCGTGCAGCGGAAACTGCAAAAGAAATTCCACGGCGAATTGCCGGTCTTGTTACAGTCGGGACTTGTCGCCGTCGCCACCTTGATGGACATCGCCATCTTCAACAGCGTCGCCTATTACGGGTCCGACGTGAATATCCCCCAGACCATCCTCATGACCTGGGCCGTGCGTGTGGTGGTGATCATCATGGGCATTCCGGTGATCATGGCCATCCGTGCCCTGCACCATCGCGGGAAGGTGCCTTTATTAACGGAATAAGCGCCTTTTTTGCGCTTTTCCCTTGCTTTTTACCCGCCTAACCCCCTATAAGGGCGGCGCATCAGACAATCACAACAGAAGTCGAATCCCCCGACTTGATCGGGGGTCCTTGCGGGATTTCCCAAGGACCCCGCATTGAATGCGGGGTTTCGCCGGTTTTAAGGATTTTATACCATGGCCCTGCGCAATATCGCCATCATCGCCCACGTCGACCACGGGAAAACCACGCTGGTCGACCAGATGTTCCGCCAAAGCGGCACGTTCCGCGACAACCAACAGGTGGCCGAGCGCGCGATGGACAGCAACGATCTCGAGCGCGAGCGCGGCATCACCATTTTGGCCAAGGTCACCTCGGTCGATTGGAAAGGCAACCGCATCAACATCGTGGACACGCCGGGACACGCCGATTTCGGCGGCGAGGTCGAACGCATTTTGTCCATGGTGGACGGTGTCGTTCTTCTGTGCGATGCCGCCGAAGGCCCTCTGCCCCAGACGAAATTCGTTCTGACCAAGGCGCTCAAGCGCGGCATCAAGCCGATCGTCGTCATCAACAAGATAGACCGCCCGGATGCCGAGATCGACAAGACTCTGGATTCCGTTTTCGACCTGTTCGTCGCCCTCGAAGCCAGCGAGGAACAGCTCGATTTCCCGACGCTCTATGCCGTGGGCCGCGACGGCTGGGCCGGGCTGACGCCCGAGACCGACCGTCAGGGCGGGCTGGAACCGCTTTTCGACACCATCATCGACCATGTCCCGCCCCCGCATGATGTCGATAAAAACGCGCCGTTCAAATTGCTCGTCACCATGATGCACCGCGATCCGTTCCTGGGCCGCCTTGTCACGGGCCGCATTGAAAGCGGCACAGTCAAAATGAACCAGGCCGTGCATTGCCTTGACCGCGACGGCAAACGCGTCGATGCCGGACGCATCACGAAAATTCTGGCCTTTCGCGGCCTCGAGCGCGTGCCGCTCGAAAGCGCCGAAGCGGGAGACATTGTCATGGTCGCCGGCCTTGAAAAAGCCACCGTCGCGCAAACGGTTTGCGACGTGTTGGTATCCGAGCCCTGCGAGGCGCAGCCTATCGACCCGCCGATTATTTCCATGACCTTCCGTGTCAATGACAGCCCGCTTGTCGGCCGCGACGGCGACAAGGTGACCTCGCGCCTGATCCGCGACCGCCTGTTCCGCGAAGCCGAAAGCAATGTCGCGCTCAAGGTCGAGGACGGCTCGACGATGGACAGTTTCAAGGTCTCGGGCCGCGGCGAATTGCAGCTGGGCGTTCTCATCGAAAATATGCGCCGCGAAGGATTTGAGCTGGGCATTTCACGCCCCGAGGTGATTTTGAAAAAAGACGAGAACGGTCAGTTACTGGAGCCGACCGAAGAAGTCGTCATCGACGTCGATCAGGAATATATGAACGTCGTCATGCAGAAAATGACCGAGCGCAAGGCGGAGCTTCGCGAATCCGTTCCATCCTCGGGCGGCAAGCAACGCCTGACCTTTATCGCCGTCTCACGCGGATTGATCGGCTATTACTCCGAGTTTCTGACCGATACGCGCGGCACAGGGCTGATGAATCGCCTGTTCCACGGTTACACGCCCTATAAGGGCAAGGTCGGCGGCCGCCGCAACGGCGCGCTGATCTCGATTGACGCCGGGGCCGCCACGGCCTATGCGCTCGCGCCGCTCGAAGAACGTGGCCGCATCCTGATCGATCCGAACACGGAAACCTATGCCGGGATGATTATCGGCGAGCACAGCCGCGAGAACGATCTCGAAGTGAACGTGCAAAAGGCCAAAAAACTGTCGAACGTCCGCGCCGCCGGCAAGGACGACGCGATCCGTCTGACGCCGCCGCCGGTGATGACGCTGGAATGGGCGATGACCTATATCAATGACGACGAGCTGGTCGAGGTCACGCCGAAATTCATCCGTCTGCGCAAGGCGATCCTCGACAGCAATGCCCGCGAAAAAGCGCGCAAGGCGGCGGAAAAAGCCAATGAAAGCGCGGCGTAACCGCGTTAACCACCACATCTTGTGGTTGGAAAACGGTCGGTTTTTCCTTTAGAATGTCTCCCCCTTTGAAAGATGGAGAATCGCCCATGGCCCCGCGTCCACGCCTGAATTCGATTGAGCTTGAAAAGCGTCAGGCCCTTGTTGCCGCTGACGAAAAGAAAAACGGCATGGATATCTACGCACCCGAAAATTCCTATCTGCACCTGCCGGTCGCGGAATGGACGGAAATTTCCGAGGACGCGCGCGATTTCCTGATGCAGCGCCAGATCAAAACCCTGGCCGACTTCCGTTACTGGCAATTCGGCGAGCTTTTACTCGGCCAGCCGGAAGACGACTTCGACACATCCCAACGCGATAAAAAAATCAGCGATGAAATTTGGAAGAAATCTCTGGAATGCGGTGTGATCTGGCATCCTTATTACGATCCGGATCAAGAAGGTGCGGCGACACTCAAAAACACCCTTGAGAAAGGACGCATGTGGTATCATATGCGGCAAGAGAGGCACGGCAACATCGCGCCGAAAACGGACGACAAAACCCGTGATTTGAAAACGCGTTATTTGTTAAAAGCGTTATACAAGGATAAAAAACATATTCTGATGCTGCCCGTCGATCAGGTTCCGGGGGCGCCCAAGCTGCGCTTTGCTCGCGATTCCGGCTGCAACATCGTTGCGGAGCTGGCCGCCAAAACCAAAGAGGAGCACATCGCCAACGGCATGAAAAAGGGACTCGTGCCGCACATGATCCACGGCCTTAAAAAGCTGGACCTTCGGATGGGGTTGTTCCAAGAAGCCGCCAAAACCATCGGCGAGGCCGAAGCCGGACGGAATTTGACGCCCGTAAAGGCCAAACCCGCCGATCCAACCGTCGCCGAGGCGCAAAAGGCCTATTATCAGCTTTTCGGGTTTAATTTGTAATTCTTGCGCATACACCTTGTAAACCTTTGTTTTTTATCCGCTTGGCTGGTAAAAAGCGGGATTTTTAACTCTTTGGTCATGCTCAAAGCGGCATAGTCGTGGGGCATGCCCAATATTCTTTATCCTCTCTATGACCTTAGCCATGTCGCCCTGACGCCGATCCGCCTCGGCGCGGAGATGGCGCGCGATATTTTCCAAAGCCCCGCCAACCCGGCCGCCTTTACCCCCGTGGGGCGCACCGTCGCCGCCGCCTCGGATCTGGCCTTTCGCATGACGCGGCGCTTTGACCAGCCCGCTTTCGGCATCCGTGATACGGTCATCGACGGCAAGAAATATCCCGTTCGCGAGCGCGACGTTCAAGATCTGCCCTTTTGCAAGCTCAAGCATTTCATCGTCAAGGGTGCGCCCAAACGTCCGAAAATGCTCGTCTGCGCGCCGCAATCCGGTCATTTTGCCACTTTGCTGCGCGGCACGGTCGAGGCGTTGTTGCCGCATCATGACGTTTACATCACCGACTGGAAGAATGCACGCAACGTGCCGCTGTCCAAGGGCTATTTCGATCTGGACGATTGCGTCGAATATTATATGACTTTCCTGCAGGCGCTTGGCCCCGATGTCGACGCCTTTGCCGTGTGCCAGCCTTCGGTTCCCGTCCTCATCGCCGTGACGCTGCTCAACAAGAAAAACAAAAAAATGGCGCCGCGCTCGATGATTTTGATGGGCGGGCCGGTCGATACGCGCATCAACCCGACCGAAGTCAACAGGTTGGCCGAAGAAAAACCAATCGAGTGGTTCGAACAACAGGCCGTCTCGGTCGTGCCGCCGTGGTATGCCGGCGCCATGCGTCAGGTCTATCCGGGGTTTTTGCAGCTGACGGGATTCATGAGCATGAATCTGGATCGTCACATCGACAGCTATTTCAAATATTTTCAGCACCTGGTGCAAGGCGACGGCGAAAGCGCCAAGAAACATCGCGATTTTTACAACGAATATCTGGCGGTGATGGATATTCCCGCCGAGTTTTACATCCAGACCGTCGAGCGCGTGTTCCAGCAACATTTATTGGCCAAGCGCCAATATAAATGGCGCGGCGAGTTGGCCGATCCGGCGGAGATCACAGAGACGGCGTTGCTGTGCATCGAAGGTGAGCTCGACGACATTTCCGCCACGGGCCAGACCAAAGCCGCACTAAAACTGTGCAGCAGGTTGAAAGAGTCGAAAAAGAAATATCACCTGCAGAAAAAAGCCGGGCATTACGGCTTGTTCAGCGGTACACGCTGGCGCGAAGAAGTGCGCCCCCTTATCACCGCGTTTGTGCAGCAGCACAACAAAAAATAGAAGGGGCGGTTTCCTTGACAAAAAAAACCTGTTACGCTCGGAAAATGTCAATTGCTTTGCGTCGTTCCCTGCCCCAGACCGTTGTGCTGGACGATATCGAGATCGAACTTAAAATCCATCCGCGCGCCCGTTCCATGACCTTGCGCCATGATATCAATGTCAACAACTTCAGGCTTTCCCTTCCCAAGCGCATGAACCGGAAAGAAGTTGTTTCCTTTCTCGAGGAACATCGCGACTGGATGCGCGATCTCAAAGACCGCAACCCCGATCCCGAGCCAATCAAAGAAGGGGGAAATATCCTGATCGAGGGCGTCGAGCGCCGCATCGTGCGCCGTGACGGCAAGCGCGGCGTCGAAACCGAGCTGACCCCGACGGAATTGATCGTCACCTGCGCGCCCGACCGCCTGCAACGCGCCGTTTTGCGCTTTGTAAAACGGCACGCCGAGAAAATCATCACGAAAATGGCGGCGGAAAAATCCGCCCGCGCCGGGGGCCGCCCCCTGCAACGCGTCAAGTTCCGCGACACGAATTCACGCTGGGGCAGCTGTACCTGCGACGGCGTCCTGTCCTTTTCGTGGCGGCTGGTGATGGCGCCGCCCGAGGTGCTGGATTATATCGTCGCGCACGAGGTCGCGCATCTTGTCCATATGAACCACTCCAAGAATTTCTGGAAAAAATGCCGCGAACTGACGCCGCACACGACGCTGGGCCGCCATTGGCTCAAGGTCAATGCCGGATTACTGCATCAGGTGCAGTTTATCACTCCGAACGGAACTCCTTGACCTTTCCCTCTTGACTTGCTTAATAGATGACATAAAATAGCATGACTTTTCCTTACTCATGCGGGTATATCATGTCAAAAGCTCATTTCAGTTATCCTAAAGACGACTCAGAGGAATTTGTTCTCTCCTTTCTAGATATCTGTCAGATAAATAAAAAAGAGAAAACCATCTCTTACCTCCATTTCATGCAGCCTCTGAATGAAGATGAAAGAAGACATTTGAATGCGTGTCCGGACGAAATCTTTGCTGGATTTGGCACACGTGATCCCGTTGGTAAGCTTTCCTTTGCTTACTCATCAGAAATAACGAAAGATCACGAGGCGGTCTATAAAGCTATCGAGTCTCGACATAAAGAAAATCGAGAGATAATCCTCTTCGTATTTGATAAAGAGCAAG
>CBFGSX010000042.1:0-12815 GCA_965651535.1 uncultured Alphaproteobacteria bacterium
GTCGTGTTTTCAGGCCTGTCGCCCGACGGTAAACTGCCCGAGATTATCGAGCGCGCCGATCATCCTTGGTTTGTCGGTGTTCAATTCCACCCGGAATTGAAATCCAAACCGTTCGAACCGCATCCGTTGTTTACATCCTTCATCGAAGCGGCAGTCAAGCAAAGCCGGTTGGTTTGATTTACCTCTCCCCTCGCGGGAGAGGTCTGAACGCGTAGCATTCAGGGAGAGGGGTATCTACCTTTGATCCAGATGAAATAAAAGAAAATGGAAATTCTGTTTTTAATCGTCGTTTTAGCTCTTATCTGGCTTGCAACTCGCCTTTTTCCTTCTTTTTACGATAAGGGGGCAGAGGGTGAACGCTTGATTTGGAATCGTCTGATGTATTTTGAGAAAGAGGGGCGAGGGAAACTCCTGTCTAACATATACATCCCTAAAGCAAGTGGCGGAACAACCGAGATTGATATTCTCTTAATTCACCCAAAAGGATTATTCGTTTTTGAAAGCAAAAATTATAGCGGATGGATTTTTGGAAATGAACGCTATCAGTATTGGACACAGACTCTTCCAAAGGGATGGTATGGGGATGTTCACAAAGAACGTTTCTATAATCCAATCTTGCAGAATGCCTCCCATATAAAACATCTCAGCCCATTCATCGGAAAAAGCATTCCGATCTGGTCTATTGTCGTTTTTTCAGATCAGTGTGAACTCAAAGAAATCACTATCAGAAGTAAAAATGTTCGTGTAACACAATGTTACAATGTAGCTCATGTCGTTGAGAAGTTGTGTTATGAAACGCAGATGGATTTTTTAACGGAAGTAGAAATTTCTGACCTGTATGAGCGTCTTCGTATTTATACGAACGTAAGCGAGGAAAAGAAACAACTTCATGCACAAGGGGCATTTGAAGCAAAACAACGCTTTTAACAGCCTAGACTTTATATTTATGTAAATAATCAATCGGGTTGTTTTGGGGCCGTTTTGGGCTATTCTTGCCCCATTCCAAAGGACACAAAATGACCACCCAAAAAACCGTCAAAGTCGGCAGCAAAGTCGAATTTGCCAATGACAAACCTTTCGCCCTGATCGCAGGTCCCTGCCAGATCGAGAGCTTTGAACACGCCATCGGCATCGCGCAGCGCGTGGCCGACATTGCCGACACGCTGGATATCCCGTTTATTTTCAAATCCTCCTACGACAAGGCCAACCGCACCTCCGTTTCCG
The DNA here is from genome assembly GCA_965651535.1 of uncultured Alphaproteobacteria bacterium. Lineage (GTDB taxonomy): Bacteria > Pseudomonadota > Alphaproteobacteria > Micavibrionales > SZUA-601 > JAQGJA01. The sequence goes on from CBFGSX010000042.1 coordinate 1,225, forward strand.
GCGCGCGCGGCATCGGCATGGAGAAGGGTCTTGAAATTCTGGCGAAGATCAAAAAGGAAATCGGCTGCCCCGTCATCACCGACGTTCACGCGCCCGAGCATTGCGCCGTCACCGCCGAAGCGGGGATCGACATTTTGCAAATTCCCGCCTTTCTTTCGCGTCAGACCGATCTTCTTTTGGCCGCCGGAAAAACAGGCAAGCCGATCCATGTGAAAAAGGGACAGTTCCTCGCGCCGTGGGACATGGCGAACGTCGCCAAGAAAATCGCCTCGACGGGCAACGACAACATCCTGCTCTGCGAGCGCGGCACGTCTTTCGGCTACAACACGCTGGTCAATGATTTCCGCGCCTTGCCGATCATGGCGCAGACGGGTTACCCGGTCGTGTTCGACGCCACGCACTCGGTGCAAAGCCCCGGCGGCAAAGGCAACAGCACGGGCGGCGACCGCACCATGGTGCCGCCGCTGGCCCGCGCGGCGGTGGCGGTCGGCGTGGCGGGTCTGTTCATTGAAACCCATAACGATCCTGACAACGCGCCCTCCGACGGGCCGAACATGGTGCCTCTTGACGCGATGCCGGAATTGCTTAAAACCCTTAAACAACTCGATACCCTCATAAAAGGAAAATAGGATATGACTGAGATCATTGACATCACCGCCCGCGAAATTCTGGACAGCCGCGGCAACCCGACCGTCGAGGTCGATGTGTTGTTGGAAAGCGGCGCTTTCGGTCGCGCAGCCGTGCCGTCGGGCGCCAGCACCGGCGCACACGAAGCGGTTGAGAAACGCGATGGCGGCAGCCGCTATATGGGCAAAGGCGTACGCAAGGCCGTCGCCGCGGTCAACACGGAAATCTTTGATGCGCTGCTTGGGTTTGATGCGACTTTCCAACAGGAAATCGACGCCGCGCTGATCACGCTGGACGGCACGCCAAACAAGGCGCGCCTTGGCGCAAATGCGATCTTGGGCGTGTCGATGGCCGTTGCCAAAGCGGCCGCCGAAGATCACGCGATGGAATTGTTCCGCTATGTCGGCGGTGCTTTCGCGCATACGCTGCCCGTGCCGATGATGAACATCATCAATGGTGGCGCGCATGCCGATAACCCGGTCGACATCCAGGAATTCATGATTATGCCGGTCGGCGCGAAGAACTTCTCTGAAGCCGTGCAGATGGGTGCCGAGGTATTCCACAACCTCAAAAAACTTCTCAAGAACGCCAAGCACAATACCAATGTCGGCGACGAGGGCGGCTTTGCTCCGGCGCTGCGCTCGTCGAAAGAAGCGCTGGACTTCATCATGAAAGCCATTGATGCCGCCGGTTACAAAGCCGGCAAGGACATCATGCTGGCTTTGGACGTGGCCGCGACGGAACTTTACAAGAACGGCAAATACCATCTCGAGGGCGAGGGCAAGACATTGTCCTCCGACGGCATGGTGAAGTATTTGGCCGATCTGACGCGCGCCTATCCGATCGCCTCGATCGAGGACGGTATGGCCGAGGATGACTGGGCAGGCTGGACGGCATTGACCGCCGAGATCGGCCACAAAGTGCAAATCGTCGGCGACGATCTGTTCGTGACCAATCCGAAACGCCTTGCGCGCGGCATCGACCAGAAAGCCGCCAACGCGATCCTCGTCAAAGTGAACCAGATCGGCACGTTGACCGAAACGCTGCAAGCCATCGAAATGGCCAAGCGCGCCGGTTTCGGCATCGTTCTGTCGCACCGCTCGGGCGAAACCGAAGACAGCACCATCGCCGATTTGGCCGTGGCCACCAACGCGGGTCAGATCAAGACGGGCTCGCTGGCGCGTTCCGATCGCACGGCGAAATACAACCAGCTTCTGCGCATCGAAGAGTCGCTGGCCGATGACGGTGTCTATGCCGGTTATTCGATCCTGCGTTCCGCGCCGACGGTGACGACGGCCAAGGCGACGAAAACCGCCAAGCCGAAACTCAAAGCGCTTCAAGGCGGCAAGGCGAAGAAGAAATAATACGCCTCTAAGCGTGTCATCCCGAGCGTTGTTGAGGGGTCTCCCTGTAGTCGGGAGATTTCTCGGGCTCTGCCCTCGAAATGACAAAAATGGCAGCCGAATCAAAAACCTCTTGCATCGCGAATCGGGATGATTCATAGTGATTCGCATGAATTTGCCTCTGGCGAACAACACACGGTTGCGTTCTTCCCTGCCGACATTAATTTTGGCGGCGCTTTGCTTCTACTTCGCCTTTTATCTACTTTTCGGGCCGCGTGGCCTGTTGGCGTTGGATCGTCTGGACGACATACAGGCGTATAAAAAGGCCGAATACGCCCAGCTCAAGGAAAAGCGTAAAAAAATCGAGGCGGATGTCCATCTGATGCGCCCGAATTCGCTTGACCCCGACATGGCCGATGAACAGGTCCGCCGGAGCTTGGGTTATACCCGCGCGGATGAGATTGTGATCCACTTCAATTAAACATATTGTTTTAGTTATATTATTGCGCAATGCACAAAGAATGCCCCCTCGCATTTTGCTCAAAATGCTTTAGTTTCCGCGCGTCAGCCGAAAATATGAGGGAGCCAGCAAGTGGCCAAACAGGTTTTGCGAAACAGCAAATATAAGCATATGCCGGACAAGGATCAGGCGCTGAAAATATACCACGACATGCTGCTGATCCGCCGCTTCGAGGAAAAAGCGGGGCAGCTTTACGGCATGGGTCTGATCGGTGGTTTTTGCCACCTCTATATCGGGCAGGAAGCCGTCGTCGTCGGTTTTACCAGCGCCCAGGATAAGAACGACACCGTCATCACCACCTATCGCGATCACGGCCAGATGCTGGCGGTCGATATGGATCCGCGCGGCGTGATGGCGGAACTGACGGGCCGCGAGGGTGGTTATTCACGCGGCAAGGGCGGTTCGATGCATATGTTCAGCCGTGAAAAGAATTTCTATGGCGGTCACGGGATTGTCGGGGCATCGGTCGCGCTTGGTACCGGTCTGGCCTTTACGCACAAATACAACAATGACGGGCAGGTGAACCTTTGCTATTTCGGTGACGGTGCCGCGCATCAGGGCCAGGTCTATGAGTGCTTCAACATGGCCGCGCTCTGGAAACTGCCCATCGTCTATATCATCGAAAACAACGGCTATGCGATGGGAACGTCTGTTGCGCGCCACGCCGCCGGTGAACTCTACAAGCGCGGTGAAGGCTTTGGCATTCCGGGCAAAGTCGTCGATGGCATGGATGTTCTGGCTGTGCGTGATGCAGCGGTCGAGGCGATCGAATATGCGCGCACCAACGGCCCGATTTTGCTCGAGGTGAAAACCTATCGCTATCGCGGCCATTCGATGTCGGACCCGGCGAAATATCGCAGCAAGGAAGAAGTGGAAAAGATGCGCGAGGAACGCGACCCGATCATCAACTTCAAAGCCTTCCTGATGGAAAACGACATGGCGACGGAAGACGAATTCGACAAGATCGAAAAAGCCATCAAACAGACAATCAAGGAAACCGAAGAGTTTGCCACCACCAGCCCAGAGCCGAACCCGGCCGAGCTGTGGACGGATGTCTTGATTGAAGAGAAGGTGGCGTAAATGCCCATTAAAGTCCTCATGCCTGCACTAAGCCCGACGATGACCGAAGGCACGCTTGCCGCGTGGAAGGTCAAAGAAGGCGACACCGTCAAGCCCGGTAAAGTCATCGCCGAGATCGAGACCGACAAGGCGACGATGGAAGTCGAGGCCGTCGATGAAGGGATCGTCGGAAAATTGCTGATCGCGGAAGGCACGGAAAATGTTGCCGTCAACACGATGATTGCTGTGTTGCTTGAAGACGGCGAAAAACCGGATGCCATCGAAAAATTCATCAACGATAATTCCGCGCTGAAGAAGCCTACCGAACAACCTTCCTGTTCGTTGAAAGCGCCGGAAGCGGTCCCGTCGGCTCCGGTGAAAACGCGCACTGCCAGCGAAGAAGAAAAATTCTACGCCAAAGGCGTCAAGACGATGACCGTGCGCGAAGCCTTGCGCGAGGGCATGGCCGTCGAAATGCGCAAAGACCCCAAAATCTATCTGATGGGCGAGGAAGTCGCGGAATATAACGGCGCGTACAAAGTTTCCCAAGGTCTGTTGGATGAGTTTGGTCCCAAGCGCGTTATCGACACGCCGATCACGGAACATGGGTTTGCCGGTATCGGGGTCGGTTCCGCGTTCAATGGTTTACGTCCGATCATCGAATTTATGACGATGAACTTTGCGATGCAGGCGATGGATCAGATTGTTAATTCTGCTGCTAAGACATTGTATATGTCGGGCGGTCAATTGGGTTGTCCGATTGTCTTCCGTGGTCCGAACGGTGCTGCGGCGCGCGTCGGCGCGCAACACTCGCAAGACTTTGCGTCATGGTATGCCCACATTCCGGGCCTGAAAGTTCTGGCACCGTGGTCCGCCGCAGATGCCAAAGGTCTGATGCGTGCCGCGATCCGCGATCCGAACCCGGTCGTGATGCTGGAAAACGAAGTTATGTATGGCCAGAGCTTTGATGTTCCGGTGGATGAAGATTTCATCCTGCCGATCGGTCGCGCGAAAATTGAACGCGAAGGCACGGATGTCACCATCGTGGCCTATTCGATCATGGTCGGCAAAGCGATGCAGGCGGCGGCGCAATTGGCCGAGCAGGGGATCAGCGCCGAGGTCGTGAACCTGCGCACCATTCGCCCACTGGACACACAGACCATTGCCGAGAGTGTGATGAAAACCAATCGCCTTGTGTCGGTTGAGGAATGCTGGCCGGTTTGCGGTATCGGTTCCGAAATGGCGGCGATTGCGATGGAAGAATGCTTTGATTATCTCGATGCGCCATTGAAGCGTGTCACCCAGAAAAACGTGCCGCTGCCTTATGCCGCCAACCTCGAGAAGCTCGCGCTTCCGCAAGTTGACGACATCATTAGCGCCGTTCGCGAAGTTTGTTATAAATAGGGATCTACCATGCCAACCAAAATCCTGATGCCTGCCCTTTCCCCGACGATGACCGAAGGCACGCTTGCCGCGTGGAAGGTCAAAGAGGGCGATACGATCAAAGCCGGCAAAGTCATCGCCGAGATCGAAACCGACAAGGCGACGATGGAAGTCGAAGCGGTGGACGAGGGCAAGATCGCCAAAATCCTTGTCCCCGAAGGCACGGAAAACGTCGCGGTCAATACGTTGATCGCCGTGTTGCTCGAAGACGGCGAAGATGCATCCGGCGTCGAGGCGTTTATCGCGGCGAATAAAAACGCCGCGCCGAAACCGGCTGCTGCACAACCCTCCCAACCTGTCACTCCCGCGAAAGCGGGAGTCCAGTCCGGCTTCTCCGGTCCTGCGACCCATGTCGAGCGCGTATTCGTCTCGCCTTTGGCAAAACGTCTGGCGAATGACGCGCATCTTGATTTGTCCAAGGTCGAAGGCACAGGCCCGCATGGCCGTATCACCAAAGAGGACGTGGAAAAGGCAATCCGTTCCGGCGGTGCAACACCGCGCGGCGGTTCGGCTCCAGCTGCGGCTCCTGCGGCAAGCGGTCCCGACGCAAAACAACTGGCCGATCTTCTCGAGATCAAATACAAAGAGGAAAAAGTTACGCCCGTGCGCAAAGTCATCGCGCAACGCCTGACGGAAAGCAAACAGACCGTTCCGCATTTCTATCTGAATATCGGTGTCAATATTGATCCGCTTTTGGCTTTGCGCGCCGATCTGAACAAGAAAGCCGACGGCAAGTTCAAATTGTCGGTCAATGATTTTATTATCAAAGCGGTGGCTCTGGCATTGAAAAAAGTCCCGGCCGCCAACGCCTCGTGGAACGGCAATTCGATCCTGTTCTATGAAACGGCGGATATTTCCGTGGCGGTGGCCACGCCGACGGGCCTGATCACGCCGATCGTCAAAGCGGCGGAAACAAAATCGCTGGAAGTCATTTCAAATGAAATGAAAGACCTCGCGCAGCGTGCCAAGGAAAACAAACTAAAACCCACCGAATTCCAGGGCGGGACGTTCTCGCTGTCGAATTTGGGGATGTTCGGCATCAAGCAATTCGACGCGATCATCAATCCGCCGCAAGGGTGCATTCTGGCCGTGGGGGCGGGTGAACAAACGCCCATCGTCAAAGACGGTAAGGTCGAGATCGCCACGATCATGAATTGCAACCTGTCGGTCGATCACCGCGTGGTTGATGGCGCGGTCGGTGCGGAATATCTCGCGGCGCTGAAGACATTGCTTGAAAACCCGGAAGAGTTGGTGAAGTAATGGAAGATAAACTCGCCGAACTGCGCCGTGAACAGGATGAAGTGGATCGCGAGATTGTTGCAGCGTTGGGAAAACGCGTCGCCGTGCGCAAAAAAATAAGTGCGTTTCGCGTGGATAACAAACTTCTGACGATTGATCCGGCGCGTATGCAGGTTGTGTTGCAACAGGCGGAAGAAATGGGCAAGGAATATCATGTGCCGGAACAGATGGCGCGCGACGTGTTCGAAGTTCTGATCGACTGGTCGCATAGACTAGATCGTGAATGGCGCAAGAAGAAAAATGAGGAATAGCATGACCACAGAAAATTTTGATCTCGTCGTATTGGGGGCCGGGCCGGGCGGTTATGTGGCGGCCATCCGTGCCGCGCAATTGGGGATGAAAACCGCGATTGTCGAACGCGAGCATTTGGGCGGTATCTGCCTGAACTGGGGTTGTATCCCGACCAAGGCGCTGCTGCGCTCGAGCGAGATTAACCATACGCTGCAACACCTGAGCGATTACGGTTTCGCCGCCGATAATATCCGCATCGACTTCCAGAATGTCATCAAGCGTTCGCGCGCCGTCTCGGCGCAACTTGTCGGCGGGATCAAACATCTGATGAAGAAAAACAAGGTCACGGTGTTTGACGGTTACGGCCAGATCGCGGGCCTCGGCAAGGTCGAAGTGACCGATGGCGCGGCCAAAGGCACGATCATCAACGCGAAACATATCATTATTGCCACAGGTGCGCGTGCGCGCAGCCTGCCGGGACTTGAGCCGGATGGTGAGACGGTCTGGGCCTATAAGGAAGCATTGCTGCCGCCGGAAATGCCGAAGAATTTGTTGGTTGTCGGTTCGGGTGCGATCGGTTCGGAATTCGCATCGTTCTATTTGAACATGGGTGCAAAAGTAACGCTCGTCGAAGTGATGGATCGTATCCTTCCTGTCGAGGACAACGAAGTATCCGCATTCGTGCAGAAATCATTCGAGAAGCAGGGTATGAAAGTCCTGACCAAAGCCGTTGTCAAATCGCTCAAGCGTGGCAAGGGTGAAGTGACGGCCAGCATCGAAAAAGACGGCAAGATCACCGAAGAGAAATTCGACAAGGTTATCATGGCCGTCGGCATCGTGCCGAACACGGAAAATATCGGCCTTGAGAAAACCAAGATCAAAACCGATCGCGGCCACATTATTACAGACGGCTATGGTCGCACGGACGAGCCGGGATTCTATGCCATCGGCGACGTGACGGGCGCGCCGTGGCTGGCGCACAAGGCTTCGCACGAGGCCGTGATCTGCGTCGAAAAAATCGCGGGTCTGCATCCGCATCCGATGAAGAAAGAAAACATCCCCGGCTGCACCTATTGCCGCCCGCAAGTCGCCAGCGTCGGTATGACTGAAGCTAAAGCGAAAGAAGCCGGACATACCGTCAAAGTTGGTCGTTTCCCGTTCATCGGGAATGGTAAAGCGATTGCAATGGGTGAGGCCGAGGGTTTTATCAAGACGGTATTCGATGCCGGTACGGGCGAGTTGCTCGGCGCGCATCTGGTCGGTGCCGAAGTGACCGAGATGATCCAGGGCTATGTCATCGCCAAGACCAACGAGCTGACCGAAGCCGAGATGATGCACACCGTCTTCCCGCACCCGACCATGTCCGAAATGATGCATGAGAGCGTGTTGGATGCGTATGGAAGAGCGCTGCATTACTAGGCCGCAAGCCTATTCTTACATTCCTGCTGCGATAGAACGGCGCGGATATTTTCAAGCGTTGTTGTGGCGATATTGTTCAATGCTTCTTCGGTCAAGAATGCCTGATGCCCCGTAATAATCACATTCGGGAAGGTTAAAAGACGCGAGAAAATATCGTCGTGAATAATCCGAGACGAATGATCGTCAAAAAATAATTCTTTCTCGCCTTCGTACACATCCAGCCCCAGCGCACCAAGACGACCGGATTTCAACGCCTCGATGGCGGCCGCCGTATCGATCAGGCCACCGCGTCCCGTATTGATCAAAAACGTGCCGTCCTGCATTTTGCCAAACGCCGTTTTTCCGATCATGTGATGGTTTTCCGGCGTCAACGGGCAATGCAGGCTGATGATCTTTGCGCGTGCATAGAGCGTGTCCAGATCGGCATAGTCGATCCTCAGATTTTTTGCCCATTCGAGATTGGGATACAAATCATGGACAATAACACTGCACCCGATGCCTTTCATAATTTCAGCGAAGGCCTGACCGATCTGGCCCGTGCCGATCACGCCGACGGTTTTGCCGTATAGATCGAACCCCATCAAACCGTTCAGGGAAAAATTTCCCTCGCGCACGCGGTTATAGGCTTTGTGCGTTTTGCGGCTCAAGGCTATCAGCAAAGCGAGGGCGTGCTCGGCCACGGCGCGTGGCGAATAGGTCGGTACGCGCACCACCGCCAACCCCAGCGCTTCGGCGGCTTTGAGATCGACATGGTTGTATCCCGCACAGCGCAAAGCAATGATTTTGACACCGTGTTCCTTAAGCGCGCTCAGAACCGTCCGGTCCAGCGTGTCATTGACAAAAGCGCATACAGAATCATAGCCCGCGGCCAAAGCGGCGGTCTGTTCGGTCAACTTGGCTTCGACCCCTTCGATGATAAAACCGAAACGCGCATTGGCAATGCGGAAGCTCTCCAAATCATAGGGTTTTGCGCTGAAAATCAGGATTTTTTCTGTCATGGCCCGGACGTTACTCCGAAGGTGTGTAGCGCACAAGACGGTTTTGGTTAAAGAGGAGCGGAGCAGGTGAGGGGCTGGCAATCGGCCCCGGAGCAGGCTTGATGCTTGCGATACGCTCAATCTTTTGGTTTGAGCGACAAAATGTGCCCTGTGGTTCGCGGTCGAACAAAGCTGTGGCGGCAATCCCGAGGGCTGTTCCTTTTGAATCGAGTAGGGGCGTTTTTCCGGTCAGCGGGATCATGACGCTGTTCTTGGAGCTTGGTGTGAAATCGACGCGAATAGCGTCGGTCTTGCCGTTTCGATCCCGGTCCAGCGCCGTATAGCGTCTTCGGGTTTCGGATTCTCCTTTTCGTAAGACAAGGGTGACTGTGTTTTCGGCTCTGTCCGTCAGGCAGGTATTTTCACGCGTATGGTCATACATCATCCAGACCATATCGGCATTTCGCGGATTGTTTTGAAGAAGCCTTCCGAAAGCATCCTCCAGCATATCCTGCGCCTGCGCTTTGCGGGCAATGCCCAGAGCGTTCAAAGCGAATAGAGCAACGACAAGCGAGTGCTTAAGATATCCCATAATCCCCAGTATAAGGAAAATAGGAAAAGGTTAAAGGGAAAACCCCCATTTTTCGCTCTTGCAGCAAGGGATTCGGCGCGAAAGGATGGCATTTTAACTGTTTGATCCTTATATTACGCGCCATGAGCGAGACTTTTCCTATCCTTGACCCGATTGCCAAGAAGCGCGAACTAATCCAGGCGCGCCACCCCGACAAGGCGCATAAACCGGATAATCCCGTGCAGCGCACGAAGCCGGACTGGATCCGCGCAAAAGCGCCGACGAGTGAGGGTTATAAGGATACGCATCGCATCCTGCGCAATTTGAATCTTACGACCGTGTGCGAGGAGGCGGCCTGTCCGAATATCGGCGAGTGCTGGACCAAGAAACACGCCACCATGATGATTATGGGCGGCACCTGCACGCGCGCCTGTGCGTTTTGCAATATCGCCACGGGCAAACCCGAAGCCTTGGATAAATTCGAGCCGCAGCGTGTCGCCGTCGCGGTGATGGAGCTGGGCCTGAAGCACGTTGTCATTACCTCGGTGGATCGCGATGATCTCGAGGATGGCGGAGCAGCGCATTTCGTGAAAACCATCGAGCGCATCCGCGCTATGGCGCCGGGGACAACCATTGAAATTCTGACGCCGGATTTCCGCCGCAAGGAAGAGTCGATCGACCGCGTGGCCGAAGCGCGCCCCGACGTGTTCAACCACAATTTGGAAACCGTGCCGCGTTTGTATCCGAAAATCCGCATGGGCGCGCGTTATTTCTCGTCGTTGCGCCTTTTGCAGCGCGTGAAGGAAGTCGCGCCGGAAACCTTCACCAAATCGGGCATTATGGTCGGCCTTGGCGAAACCAAGGAAGAAGTCCTGCAAGTCATGGACGATATGCGCGCGGCAAATGTTGATTTCCTGACCATCGGGCAGTATCTGCAGCCGACCGTCAAACACGCCGCCGTCGACCGTTTCGTGACGCCGGATGAATTCAAATATTATGAGTCAATGGCCAAAGCCAAAGGTTTCCTGTTGGTCTCGGCAACACCGATGACGCGCTCCAGCTATCACGCCGATGACGATTTCAACAAGCTGCGCGATGCGCGTAACGCTTTACTCAAGGCGGCGGAATAATGGCGGAAATGCGCAACGATTTCGAGATCGCCATGACGGGCCGCGCCTTCGAGGGTTGCGAGGCGGTGGTACGCCTGTTTGAAGAAAACGGCCGCAACGGTGTTTTTCTCGTGCTGCGCGACAAGGCAAAAAATTGTCACGTTCAAAGAGCCGCCGAAGAAATCTGGGAAGGAAAAATTCCCGAATATCTTCAGATGCGTGCGCGCAGTGCTTCGGCCCTTTCGCAGTAAACCGCCCATAAATTCTGCGTGAATTTCATTGCAGGGTCTATTTGTTCCCGTGCCATTTCATCTTCAAAGAACGGCAGATTGAGCATCTGGCACAGATTGTCGCAAAATGTGGCATTGGGCGTCAGATAAGCCATTGGCGCGGATTTGCGCTCGCGCAGGATGTAGTCGTATGAGGCCTGATAGAGGGCCATCTTTGGGCCTTTGTCGCAATACGCCGCGCTTTGCTGCTCCAGATATGCGTATAAGTTCAGCAGATAGGTGTTGTTGATATTAAGAAGAGATTGGAAATGCGTGCATTGCCACAGGGCCAAAGGCTTGCGCAGTGCGTCGGCGGCATCCAGCAGCCGCTTTTCCTGATCGGGGGCCAGTTTCGGCATAAGCGGTTGGGACTATAGACAGAAAAACGGTTTTGTCCAATACTGCGGTTGATGCCGACCCATTCCGAAAACCGCATTTTGCCTTATACGCCCGAACAGATGTTTGATCTTGTGGCGGATATTGAGAAATACCCCGAGTTTCTGCCGTGGTGTTCGCGTGCGCGCATCATCCAGCGCGAGGCCGACGGCGTTCTGGCAGAGCTGACCATCGGCTATAAAATGATCCGCGAGCGTTTCGTCAGCCGCGTTTATCTCGACCGCCGTAAAAAAATCATCCGCGTCGAATATGTTTCCGGGCCGCTGAGGTCGTTGCAAAATGAGTGGCAATTCTCCGCCTCTCCGAAAAACAAATGCCAGGTGAATTT